>NZ_DATGCW010000015.1:0-17073 GCF_035311605.1 Saliniramus sp. | reverse complement strand
CGCCCCACTTCGGCCGGCGACGGCGCGATCACCGCCGATACCGGAACCTTCACCGGCAACCGCGCTCTTTTGCAGGAAGAGGCGCTGATCTTCGAATCCGGGCGCTACGAGACCACCGGCGTCGATTTCGACGAGCCGGAGGATTTCTCCCCGCGCCTGGGCGGGATGGCCCGTGAAGGCGACATCGGCCTGCCCGGTCTCTCGGAACCGGAGACGATGCGCCATTTCGTGCGCCTGTCTCAGAAGAATTACGGCATCGATACCGGGCTGTTCCCGCTGGGCTCCTGCACCATGAAGCACAATGCGCGCCTCAACGAGCGCATGGCGCGGCTGCCCGGCTTCGCCGACGTGCATCCGCTGCAGCCGGTCTCCAGCGTGCAGGGTGCGCTGGAAGTGATGGACGAGCTTTCACGCTATCTCGTGACGCTCACCGGCATGACCAGCGTGGCGCTCTCGCCCAAGGCCGGCGCGCATGGCGAATTGTGCGGCATGATGGCGATCAAGGCTGCCATCGATGCCAAGGGTGAGGGCGAGACCCGCCGTACGGTGCTCGTGCCGGAATCGGCGCACGGCACCAATCCGGCCACGGCGGCGCTGATCGGCTTCAAGGTCAGCACCGTACCCGCTGACAAGGACGGAACCGTGCGCGTGCAGGCGGTGAAGGATCTGATCGGGCCGGATACGGCGGCGATCATGCTAACCAATCCCAATACCTGCGGCCTGTTCGAGCCGGAGATCGTCGAGATCGCCAGAGCTCTCCACGATGCGGGCGCGTATTTCTATTGCGACGGCGCGAATTTCAACGCCATCGTCGGCAAGGCCCGCCCGGGCGATCTCGGCGTCGACGCCATGCATATCAACCTGCACAAGACTTTCTCGACACCCCATGGCGGCGGTGGTCCGGGGTCTGGCCCGGTGGTCCTCTCGCAGCGCCTCGCGCCGTTTGCGCCGGTGCCGTTCGTCACCCCGGGCGCTGACGGGCTCACCCTCGTCGAGCACGAGAAGGACGCCAGCGAGAAGCCCTTCGGGCGCATCACCGCCTTCCACGGCCAGATGGGCATGTATGTGCGTGCGCTGGCCTACATGCTCTCGCACGGCTCGGACGGCATGAAGCAGGCTTCCGAGGATGCGGTGCTCAATGCGAACTATATCCGTGCCGGTCTGCGCGACCTGATGAGCCAGCCCTTCGGCGACAAGCCCTGCATGCACGAGGCCCTGTTCGACGATAGCTGGCTCAAGGATAGCGGCGTATCCACCCTCGATTTCGCCAAGGCGATGATCGACGAGGGCTATCATCCGATGACGGTGTATTTCCCCCTCGTGGCGCACGGCGCCATGTTGGTGGAGCCCACCGAATCGGAATCGAAATCCTCGCTCGATCTGTTCATCGCCTCAATGCGCGACCTCGCACAGGCGGCGAAGCGTGGCGAGAGCGAACGCTTTGTGGAAGCGCCCTTCCACGCGCCGCGCCGGCGTCTCGACGAGACCCGCGCCGCGCGCCAGCCGATCCTGAAATGGACACCGCCGGAGCCGATGCGGGAAGCCGCCGAGTAAGGCACGGGCGCAGCGGTTGTCGCGTCATCGCGATGCACACGGGCGGGCCTGACGGTCCGCCCGTTTTCATGTGAGACGTATCAACGGGGCAGGACCGAAGCAGAACGCCGCCACGCCCGCACCTGCCGCGCCTTTTGCACGCATGATCCCGCTGATACTGCATGAGAAAGGGCTCCCCAGCCTTTTCCTCGCCTCCGGATCGGCCTACACTTCCAGAATCTGCTGCATCACCCCGGAAAGCCGTTCATGACATCCCCCTCGCCCCTGCAATCCGCGTCTTCGCAGAACGCCACCCTGCACGAGCCGCAATATGCTCTGCATGTGGAGGATCTCACCGTCGCCTATACCGAGGCGCCGGTTCTGTGGGACATCGATATCGACATTCCCCCCGGCGTGATGGCGGCGATCGTGGGGCCCAACGGCTCGGGCAAGTCGACGCTGATCAAGGCAAGCCTCGGCCTCGTCGCCCCGGTGGCCGGCCATGTGCGTTTCTTCGGCCTGCCGCATCGCGCCGTGCGCCGGCGCATCGGCTATGTGCCCCAGCGCTCCAGCGTCGACTGGGACTTCCCCACCGATGCCCGCGACGTGGTGACGATGGGGCTCTATGGCGGGCTTGGCTGGTTCCGCCGGCCCGGTGCGGCGGAGCGGGAGCGCGCCATGGCGGCGCTGGAACAGGTCGGAATGCAGGATTATGCGGATCGCCAGATCGCTGAACTCTCCGGCGGCCAGCAGCAGCGCGTCTTCATCGCCCGTGCACTCGCCCAGGATGCCGATCTGTATTTTCTTGACGAGCCGATGGCCGGCGTCGACGCCACCACCGAGCGGGTGATCGTCGATGTGCTTCACGGGTTGCGTGATGCCGGCAAGACGGTCATCGTCGTGCATCACGATCTGCAAACAGTCGCGCGCTACTTCGACTGGCTGATCATGCTCAATACCCGCGTGGTGGCGCAGGGCCGCGTTGGCGACGTCTATACGGCGGAAAACCTGCGCGCAGCCTACGGCGGCCAGATCGCGCTGATCGAAACGGGCGGCTGATCGCGGGCAAAGCGCGCAGATGGAGGCGGAAACCACTCACGCGGCGCATTCTTGCGCGGGTGCGGGCGCAGACATAGGCTCGCGCCGCAATCGAACATCCGAAAGCGCCCCATGACCACGCCCCGATCCGCAATCGACGAAAACCTGATCACCGCCCTCACGAAAAAGCTCGGCGCCGACCGGCTGCGGCTGGGTGAGGACATCCCGGAAAGCCATGCGGCGGATGCGGCGGGCATATCGCCCTGCCGCCCGGGCCTGCTTGTCCTGCCGCGCACCACACAGGAGGTCTCGCAAACGCTCGCCCTCTGTCACGCCCATGGGGCCCGGATCGTTGTCCAGGGCGGGATGACCGGGCTCGCCGGCGGGGCTCATCCGCAGGAAGGCGAAATCGCGCTGTCGCTGGAGCGCATGCGTGGCATCGAGGAGGTCGATACGCTGTCCGGCACGCTCACGGCGCTCGCGGGCACGACCCTGCAGGAAATCCAGGAAGCGGCGCAGGCGAAGGGCTTCTTCTGCGGCATTGATCTGGGCGCGCGCGGCTCCTGCACGATCGGCGGCAACATCGCCACCAATGCCGGCGGCAACCAGGTCCTGCGCTATGGCATGGCGCGGCGCAACGTACTTGGGCTCGAAGCCGTGCTCGCCGACGGTACCGTGCTGACGAGCCTCAACAAGATGCTCAAGAACAATGCCGGCTATGACTGGACACAGCTCTTCATCGGCTCCGAGGGTACGCTCGGGATCGTGACCCGGGTGGTGCTCGGCCTGCATCCGGCCCCGCGCGGGGTGCGCTCGGCATTGCTTGCCTTCTCGCGCTTTGAGGACGTGCTCACCGTGCTGCGCCGTTTCGATGCCGCCCTGCCGGGGCGCATGATCGTCTTCGAGGCCATGTGGCGCGAGTATCTCGACACCGCGACCGGCCCCGGCGGACTCGCACCACCCTTCGGGACGATGCCGGAAATCGCCATTCTGATCGAGGCGGCCATGGGAGAGGAATCGCGCGGCGACGGCGCTGACCCCTTCACCGATACGCTCGCGGGTTTCCTTGAGGACGGTCTCATCGACGACGCCCTGATCGCGCAATCGGAGGCAGATCGGGCGCGGTTCTGGAGCTATCGCGAGGCGGTCTATGAATTCCGGCGCATCATCGATGCGGGCACGAATTTCGACGTTTCCATCCCGATCGCCCGGCTGGACGAGGCGGTGGCGCGGCTGCGCGCAGGCGCACGCGGTTTCGGCAAGGAGACGCGGCTCCTCGTCTTCGGTCATGTCGCCGACAGCAACATCCACATCTCCGTGAGCCATCCCGACCACGATGCGCCGATGAGCAAGGCTATCCAGACCATGGTCTACGACATCGTGGCCGCCCTGTCGGGATCTGTTTCCGCCGAACACGGGATCGGCATGCTCAAGCGCGATTATCTGCACAAGTCGCGCAATGATGCGGAAATCGCCCTGATGCGGCGGATCAAGCAGGCGCTCGATCCGCGGGGGATACTCAATCCGGGCCGCGTTCTGGCCGGATGAGAACCCTTACCCGCGCAGGGGATAATTCGGGCTCTCGCGGGTGATCGTCACGTCGTGGACATGGCTCTCGCGCAGGCCGGCATTGGTGATGCGCACGAATTCCGCCTTCTCGCGGAATTCGGGCAGCGAGGCCGCGCCGACATAGCCCATCGCCGCCCGCAGGCCACCGGTGAGCTGGTGCAGCACGGCGCCGACCGGGCCCTTGTAGGGCACCTGCCCCTCGATGCCTTCCGGCACGAGCTTCATCTGATCCTTGATATCCTGCTGGAAATAGCGGTCGGCGGAACCGCGCGCCATGGCGCTGACCGAGCCCATGCCGCGATAGCTCTTGTAGGAGCGGCCCTGATAGAGAAACACCTCGCCGGGCGCTTCCTCGGTGCCTGCGAGCAGCGAGCCGACCATGGCGCTCGAGGCGCCGGCGGCGAGCGCCTTGGCGAGATCGCCTGAGAACTTGATGCCGCCATCGGCGATGACCGGTGTGTTGGTCGAGTGTGCCGCTTCAGCCGCATCCATGATCGCCGTGAGCTGCGGCACGCCGACACCGGCAACGACCCGCGTCGTGCAGATCGAACCGGGGCCGATCCCGACCTTGACCGCATCGGCACCGGCATCGATCAGCGCCTTAGTCCCGTCGCGGGTGGCGACATTGCCGGCGATGATCTGGACCGCGTTGGAGAGCTTCTTCACCCGCGTGACGGCTTCGAGCACCCTGGCTGAATGCCCGTGCGCGGTGTCGACCACGATCACGTCGCAGCCGGCATCAATGAGCATCTGCGAGCGCTCATACCCGGCCTCGCCCGTGGTGGTGGCCGCAGCCACGATCAGCCGGCCCTGCCCATCCTTGGCGGCAAGCGGATGGGCGACCTGCTTTTCCATGTCCTTGACGGTGATCAGCCCGATGCAGCGGAAATGATCATCGACGACGAGCAGCTTCTCGATGCGCCACTGATGCAGCAGCCGGCGCGCCTCGTCCTGGCCGACACCCTCGCGCACGGTGATGAGCCGATCCTTGGTCATCAATTCGGATACCGGCTGGGCCGGGTTGTCGGCGAAGCGCACGTCGCGATTGGTCAGGATACCGACGAGCTTGCCCTTCTGGCCGGCGGCACCGCGCTCGACCACCGGAATGCCGGAAATGCCGTTGCGCTTCATCAGCTCGAGCGCGTCCGCAAGGGTCTCGTCGGGATAGATGGTGATCGGATCCATCACCATGCCGCTCTCGTATTTCTTGACGAGCTTCACCTGCTGGGCCTGTTCCGCCACATCGAGATTGCGATGGATCACGCCGATCCCGCCCATCTGCGCCATGGCGATGGCCATGCGCGCTTCGGTCACCGTATCCATGGCCGAAGCGGCGATGGGCATGTTGAGCGAGAGTTGTTGTGTCAGCCGCGAGCGCACATCGACATCGGCGGGCATCACTTCCGAGGAGCCCGGACGCAGCAGCACGTCATCAAACGTGAAACCATCGCTGAATCGATCTTCGACAATTCGCGCCATCGCCAACTCCTTTTTCGAAACGGATCCGGCGGGCTCGTCTGATTCGGGGGAAGCCGCGAATGCGCGCCGGGAGTTGACGAGGGCGCGTAGCATGTACATGCGCGGGCGTCGAGTGGGCATTTCGCCCGGCGCGCAGGTTTTTTGCTGCACCGCGAAACGACTGGCCCGTCCCACACCTATTGCAGGCTCGGAATCGTCTTCAGAAAGCCCGCAAAGCGCATCAGCCCTTCGGGCCATGGGCCGAAACCGGCAGCAGAATCGATCGCCCCGGATTCGCCGGCATCGACAAATTCCGCCCCCCAGGCCTGCGCGAAGGCGCGGGCGCGCTCCGGGGAGCAGTGGGGATCGTTACGTGCCGCGATCAGTGCTGCCGAGAAGGGCAGCGGCATGAGCGCGGGCGCCCCGAATGCCCGATGGGCGGGAACCGCGTCGGCGGCTTGCGGATCGGGAGCCGCGACGAGATAGGCGCCTGCAACGGGCTCGAGATCGATACCGGCCTCGACCGCATGCGCGACCACGTGGCAGCCGATCCCGTGTGCGACGAGGATGACCGGACGCGTCGCCTGCGCCACTGCCGCGCCGAGGCGCGCGCCCCATTCCGGCGCATGCGGGGCATGCCAGTCCGGCTGCGCGACGATCTGCGCCGTGGGCAGCTTACGTGCCCAGCGCGTCAGCCAGAGATCGTCATCAGGGCCTTTGAGGCCGGGCAGGATCAGAATATCGGCTTGGGACGTCTTCATGACGCTTCGGTAAACGAGGCGGAAACTCCGTTCAAGCGGTTTTCACACCGGCAAACGGTTCAGAACGCGACAGCTGTCGGTGCGGCGTGTTACCGAAATCTTCAGGTTTGCAAAGCCTTAATGTTGCCCAGTTTCGCGCGCGTGTCAGTCGCCATGGCCATCCTCCATCATTATCCGCTCTGCCCACATTCCCGTTTCATCCGTCTCGTCTGTGCCGAGCTGGGGATCGCGCTCGACTTCGTCGAGGAGCGGCCCTGGGAGCGCCGCGAGAGCTTTCTGGCGCTCGATCCCGCCGGCAACACCCCCGTCTTCGTCGCTGCCGACGGGCTGATCGTACCCGGTGCCGGCATCATCGCGGAATATCTCGACGAGACCCGTGAGCGGGGTATGGAGCGCCTGATGCCGGGCGATCCTGCCGCGCGGGTGGAAGTGCGCCGGCTGGTCTCCTGGTTTTCCGAAAAATTCTTCGCCGAGGTGACCGGCTATCTCGTTTATGAGAAAGTCTACAAGCGCTTCGTACCGGCCAGTGCCGGCGGCGGACCGCCCGACATGCCGGCGATCCGTGCAGCGCGGGCGAATGTGCGTTACCATATGCGTTACGTGGGCTATCTGATCAACCAGCGCAAATGGCTGGCCGGCGATGATCTGACCTATGCCGATCTCGCGGCGGCAGCCCATCTCTCCTGCGTCGATTATCTGGGCGATGCACCATGGAACGAGGACGAAACGGCGAGAGACTGGTACGCGCGGATGAAGAGCCGTCCGGCCTTTCGCGCGCTTCTGGCCGACCGGGTGCCGGGGATGGCACCGCCGGATCACTACGCCAATCCCGACTTCTGAGCGCCCTGCACGCGCGTGCGCACGGGCTCGGCTTCGATGCGCTGAATATCACCACGCCCGATGCGATTCCGCAGGCCGGCGCGGATCTCGCCGCATGGCTGGCGCGCGGCTACCAGGCGGATATGGACTGGATGGCGGATACTGCAGATCGCCGCGCCGATCCGCGCACGCTGTGGCCGGAGGTGCGTTCGATCATCCTGCTGGGCATGAATTATGGCCCCGATTGCGACCCGCTCGAATATCTCGAGAAGCGCGACCGGGCCACCATCTCGGTCTATGCCCGCAACCGCGATTACCACGACGTGATCAAGGGCCGGCTCAAGGAGCTCGCGGGCTTCCTCGTGGCGCGGGCGGGCGGGGACGTGAAGGTCTTCGTCGACACCGCCCCCGTGATGGAAAAGCCGCTGGCGGAAGCAGCCGGGCTCGGCTGGCAGGGCAAGCATACGGTGCTGGTCTCGCGCGAATTCGGCTCGTGGCTGTTTCTGGGTGCGATCTTCACAACGGCGGAGCTGCCTGCGGATGCGCCCGAGAGCGACCATTGCGGCTCCTGCCGGCGCTGCCTCGATATCTGCCCAACCAACGCCTTTCCCGCGCCCTATCAGCTCGATGCGCGGCGCTGCATCTCCTATCTCACCATCGAGCACAAGGGCCATATCGACCGTGATCTGCGCCCGGGTATCGGCAACCGGATATTCGGCTGTGACGATTGTCTGGCCGTGTGTCCGTGGAACAAGTTCGCCGAGGTTGGCCGCGAGGCGAAGCTGCGTCAGCGCGCGGATCTCTCCGCCCTGCCGCTGGCCGAACTCGCCGGCCTCGACGATGCCGCCTTCCGCGCGCGTTTCGCCGGCACGCCGATCAAGCGCACCGGGCGCGACCGTTTCCTGCGCAATGTGCTGATCGCGATCGGTAATTCCGGCATGCCAGCCCTTGCCGATGTGGCGCGGGCACGGCTTGGCGACGAGTCCCCGCTGGTGCGGGCCATGGCAATCTGGGCGCTGTCGCGGCTTTTGCCGCATGAGGATTTCATCGCATTGTCGGCGCGCCATATATCCGAGGAAGCCGATGCGGACGTCATCTGCGAATGGCAGGCTGGCCGCGAGGAGAAGACGCTTTGATCGATCTGTTCTGTTTCGGCTACGGCTATTGCGCCCGCCATCTCGTCGCGCAGGACCGCGCGCAGGGCGAGGACGCGCTTCTCGCCCGCGTCACCGGCACGACCCGCGATCCCGGCAAGGCGGCAGCGCTGGAGAGCGAGGGCGTCGTCGCGCGCATCTTCGACGGCGCCGGAGGGGATCCGCCGATCCCCGACGATCTCACCGCATCCGATGCGCTCATCACCTCCATCGCCCCCGATCAGGACGGTGATCCGGTCCTGCGCCATTACGAACGCGCCATCACCGATGCGCCGCGCCTGTCCTGGATCGGCTATCTCTCCACCATCGGCGTCTATGGCGATACCGGCGGCGAATGGATCGACGAGGAGACCGAATTCGAGGCGGTCTCCGCCCGCGCGAAGGCGCGTCGCGCCGCCGAGGAGGCCTGGCTCGCCCTTGGCGAGCGCACCGGCAAGGCAGTACAGATCTTCCGGCTCGGCGGGATCTACGGACCGGGGCGCTCGGCTATCACCCAGCTGCGTTCCGGCAAGGCGCGGCGTATCGTCAAACCGGGACAGGTCTTCAACCGCATCCATGTGGCGGATATCGCCGCCGTTCTGCGCGCCTCGCTGGCAAAGCCCGATCCCGGGCGTGTCTACAATCTCGTCGATGACCACCCCGCACCGCCCCAGGACGTGATCGCCCACGCGGCGGAACTGATCGGCGTCGAAGCGCCGCCGGAAATCCCGTTCGAGGAGGCTGAACTCTCGCCCATGGCGCGCGCCTTCTATGCCGATTGCAAACGCGTGCGCAGCCGCCGCATCCGCGAGGAACTCGGCGTGACCCTGCAATATCCCGATTACCGCGCGGGCCTCGAAGCACTGGCACAACGCGAAGGCTGAGCGGATCGTCTTGGCAAGATCCTGCACTACTTGACCGGAGGGTGCGCGAGCGCGCGCGCCGGTTCACAACGGAGGCCGCAATGACCGAACTGCGCCGCGAGAACGTGCAATCCTATCCGCGCCCGCCGGCGCTGGAACCCGTCGCGCTGCCAATCCTGATCCGTCTGCGCGGCCAGATCGTCGCCCGCAGCGAAAGCACTTGGCGCGTTCTCGAAACCCATCACGCGCCGACCTATTACATTCCGCCGCAGGATGTGCAGGCCACACTGCGTCCGGCATCGAGGTCGAGCTATTGCGAATGGAAAGGCGCGGCGCGCTATTTCGACGTCATCGTGGATGGCGCCGTCGCGCAGCGGGCGGCCTGGTGCTACGATAATCCGAGCGGGCATTTTGCACCTCTGGCGGGCTATCTTGCCTTCTATGCTGGCCAGATGGATGAGTGCCGCGTCGGCGATGTCGTCGTGATCCCCCAGCCCGGCGATTTCTACGGCGGCTGGGTCACGCCCAATCTCGATGGCATCGTCAAGGGCGGCCCGGGGACGCGGGGGTGGTGAACGGTGGTTCGGTGCCGGTAGAGGTCCGAGGAACACCCGCACCGAGTTTACCTTCTGGGGGCCGCCTAGCCCGCGATCAGGATTGAATTATGCCGATGACCGCGGACTTCGTGCGAACCAAACGCCGGTGCTGCAGGCGAAATATGATCACCTCATAGCCGCAGGGAAGCCCGCAAAAAAGGCCATACCCGCCATCATGCGGAAACTCATCATCCTCGCAAATGCACGCATCAGGGATGATCGAAAATGGGCGCCTCACACGCCTTGATTACCACGGATACTCCAACCCCTCCCCTGAGGGGAGGCAAATCACGCCTCACCCTCTGCCGAATGTACCCATTTCCCCAGGGAAGGGGAGCCCGAATTTCCTGAAAATCCTGCCCGGTCATGGCGCAAATTCTGCTATTTCGATATGGTTCGAATAATGATTGACGCGGGTTTTCGGCACCCGCATTGTGGCACCATGATGCAGATGAAAACGCCGCTCCCCGATGTCGATCTCACGCGCATGGCCGCGCAGCTCGAAGCGCTCGGCCATCCCACGCGGCTCGCGCTCTATCGGCTGATGGTGCGGGCCGGCCCGGAGGGTATACCCGTGGGTCGGTTGCAGGAGGCGCTCGGCATACCCGCGTCGACGCTCTCGCATCATCTGGCCAAGCTGACCGCGCAGGGCCTCGTCAGCCGCGAACGCCAGGCGACGACGCTGATCTGCCGGGCTGATTTCGAGACGATGACCGGCCTCGTCGGCTTTCTCAACGATGAATGCTGCGCGGATTCCTGCACGCGGGCGCGGCCAGACGCACCCGTTACGGCGGATGGTGATGCATGACGCGGATGACCCCGCCGCGGGCCGTGGTGATCTCGGCTCTGGGCGTCACGCAGATTCTGGCCTGGGGTTCGACCTATTATCTCCTCGCCGTGCTCGCCGAACCCATCGCGCGCGAAACCGGCTGGCCGCTGACCATGGTGGTGGGCGGGCTGACGCTGGGGCTGATCGCGGCGAGTATCGTCTCGCCGCGCGTCGGCAACGCGATCCAGGCCACGGGCGGGCGCCCGGTGATGAGCGCCTCTTCGCTGATCATGGCGGCAGGGCTCGCCGGCCTCGCCTTCGTCGATCACCCGGCACTCTATTTCACGGTGTGGATCCTGCTCGGGATCGGCATGGGGGCGGGGCTGTATGACGCGGCCTTCGCCACCCTCGGGCGGCTCTATGGCAAGGATGCGCGTGGCGCGATTACGGCGCTGACGCTTTATGGCGGCTTTGCCAGTACGCTGTGCTGGCCGCTCAGCGCCTTTCTCGTCGAGACGCTGGGCTGGCGCGGTGCCTGCCTGACCTATGCGGCCATTCACCTGTTCGTCAATCTGCCGCTCCATGTCTTCGCCTTGCCGCGCGTGCCGCCGGATGATCCGGCACGTCCGCGCCAGAGCCGCAGCCAGATACTGACCGCGCTTCTGCGCGGGCGCGAGAGCGACGGTGTTCGCGTCACACTGCCGCAGGAGGACCGGCTCGTCTTCGCATTGCTCGCCACGGGCCTCACCATCGGCGGCATCGCCTCTGCGGTGCTCTCGGTGCATCTGCTCACCGTGCTGCAGGCGCGCGACATCGCGCTCGCGACGGCAGTGGGGCTCGGCGCGCTGGTCGGGCCGAGCCAGGTCAGCGGGCGAATCCTCGAAATGCTGATCGGCCGGCGGTTTCATCCGCTGTGGACGGCTCTCGCCTCGGCGCTGCTGATCTGCACCGGTGTCGGCCTGCTCGCCTGCCATGCACCGATGATTGCGCTGGCGCTGGTGCTCTACGGCGCCGGTATCGGGATCCGCTCGATCGTCCGCGGCACACTGCCGCTTGCCCTGTTCGATCCGGGCATCTACGCCACGATGATGGGGCGGCTCGCCGCGCCGATCCTGCTTCTCGGCGCTCTCTCGCCGCTGGCTGCGGCCTGGATCATCGACGCATTCGGCCCGGATCTGTTACTGTTCATACTCGTGGCGCTTTGCCTGACCGACATCATCCTCATCGGCCTCGTGGCACTCGCCGCGCAGCGACGGGCGCGCCTTCAAGCTCAGGCGGCGGAGCCGGAAGGCGTCGCGGCGGTGGTGGGCAGCGGGCAGAAAACGCCGGTGCCGCCGAGGCCGCAATAACCGCCGGGATTCTTCGCCAGATATTGCTGGTGGTAATCTTCGGCGAAATAGAACGGTCCGGCTTCGGCAATCTCGGTGGTGATCGCGGGAAAACCGCGCTGCTTCAGCGCCGCAGCGAAAGCATCCCGGGTTGCGGTAGCCGCCTGCATCTGTTCATCGTCGAAGACATGGATGGCGGAGCGGTATTGCGTGCCGACATCGTTGCCCTGGCGCATGCCCTGGGTGGGATCATGGCCTTCCCAGAAGGTGCGCAACAGGCTCTCGAAAGAGACCTCGTAGGGGTCATAGACCACCAGCACCGCCTCGGTATGTCCGGTCTCGCCGCGACAGACTTCCTCGTAATACGGATTGGGCGTCGTGCCGCCGGCATAGCCGACCGCCGTCACATGCACGCCCGGCAGCTGCCAGAACAGCCGCTCGGCGCCCCAGAAGCATCCCAGTCCGAAGATCACCTTGCGCATGTGGTCCGGATAGGGACCCGCGAGCGGCGCGCCGTTGACGTGATGATGCGTCGCGGTCGGGATCGGATCGGGCCGCCCGGGCAGGGCCTCCCCGGCGCCAGGCAGGCTGGTGCGCTTGAAAAACGAAAACATCGTCGCCTCCTCGGTGGCATGAGCCATTGCCGTCAATATGGTCCGGCAAGTGCCTTGCGTCGAGGTGTGGCCCTGCGCCCCGGTCAGAAATCGAGATCCGCGCGCAGCGATCCCGAAGGCTTGTAGAGCTCGGGATCGGGCAGATAAGCCGGCTCGCCCCGGTCGCGATAGCGGTTGACGATCGGATAGCGCCGGTCGCGTCCAAAATTCTTTGCGGTCACCTTCACCCCCGGCGCGGCCTGCCGGCGTTTGTATTCGGCGAGGATGAGCAGCCGCTCGATCCGCGTCACCGTCTCGCGATCATGACCCATGGCGACGATTTCATCGACGCGGGTCTCCTTCTCGACGAGCTCGGCCAGGATGGCATCGAGCACTTCGTAGGGCGGCAGTGAATCCTGGTCGGTCTGGTCGGGGCGCAGCTCCGCGGTTGGCGGGCGGGTGATGATGTCTTCCGGGATCACCATCCCGTCCGGACCATGCGCGCCATCCGGCTTCCAGCCATTGCGCAGCCGCGAGAGCCGGTACACTTCCAGCTTGTAGAGATCCTTGATCGGATTGAAGCCGCCATTCATGTCGCCATAGAGCGTGGCATACCCCACCGACATTTCGGACTTGTTGCCGGTGGTCACCACCATGGCGCCGAACTTGTTGGAGATCGACATCAGAATCGTGCCGCGTATCCTGCTCTGGATATTCTCCTCGGTGACGCCCGGCTCGGTGCCCTGGAACAGGGGCGCGAGCGCAGCTTCCAAACCCTCGACCCCGGTGGCGATGGGCAGGGTGTCGTAGCGCACGCCCAGCATCTGCGCGCAGCCAGCCGCGTCATCAAGGGAGGTTTGCGCCGTGTAGCGATAGGGCAGCATCACGCAGTGCACCCGGTCGGGCCCCAGCGCATCGACGGCCATCGCCGCACATAAAGCCGAGTCGATGCCGCCGGAAAGGCCGAGTACCACGCCGGGGAAGCCGTTCTTTTCCACGTAATCGCGCAGCCCCAGTACGCAGGCCGCGTAATCGGCCTTCTCGCCTTCCACCACCGTCTCGCGCGGCGCCTCGACGCAACGCCAGATGCCGGCCTCGCGGCTCCAGCGGGTGAGCGCGACCGTCTCGGCAAAGGCGGGGAGCTGGCAGGCCAGCGCGCAATCATCCTGCAGCACGAAGGAGGCGCCGTCGAAGACGAGCTCGTCCTGGCCGCCGATCTGGTTGAGGTAGATCAGGGGCAACTCGCTCTCCGTGACGCGGGCGGCGGCGATGTTGAAGCGTTCATCGCTCTTGCCACGGCAAAAGGGCGAGCCATTGGGCACGATCAGGATTTCCGCCCCGGTCTCGGCCAGGCATTCGACGACTTCCTCGCCCCAGATATCCTCGCAGATCGGCACGCCGATGCGCACGCCACGCACCACGATCGGCCCCGGCATCGGGCCGGAAGCGAAGACGCGCTTTTCGTCGAAGGGGCCGTAATTGGGCAGGTCGACCTTGAACCGCACTGCCGCGATACGCCCGCCATCAAGCAGGGCGACG
This sequence comes from Saliniramus sp., assembly GCF_035311605.1. Lineage (NCBI taxonomy): Bacteria > Pseudomonadati > Pseudomonadota > Alphaproteobacteria > Hyphomicrobiales > Salinarimonadaceae > Saliniramus > Saliniramus sp. Next base: position 3,074 of record NZ_DATGCW010000015.1, on the reverse strand, counting down.
GCGTTGTAGACCTTGCCGTCCTCGCGCCAGGGCAGGCCGACGAGCATGGCGGGGCCGCCGTCATCGGTCTCGCGCGCGAGATTGTCGAGCGCGGCGCGGCAGGCATCCTGGAAGGCCGGTTTGAGCACCAGATCTTCCGGCGGATAGCCGGAGAGGAAGAGCTCGGAGAAGACGACGAGATCCGCCCCTTGCGAGGCTGCCCGGGCGCGCGCGGTGCGCACCTTGCCGGCATTGCCGGAGACATCTCCGAGGACGGGGTTGAGCTGCGCGAGCGCAATGGCGAGGCTGTTCGTATCGGTCATGTTCGGGAGATAACGCGCCGCGTGCCCCGCCGCAACGGCAAAGCTGATTTCGAGATCGCGTATGCATGGCCGTCGCCACGCCACTCGCCCGAACGCGTCTTGCCCGAACGCGTCTTGCCCGAACGCGTCTTGCCCGAACGCATCTTGCCCGAACGGGCGGCGTTGCCGCATGCGGACGAGCCGCCTATGCTCGCGCAGCGTTCTGTTCCGGGAGCATCTGATGGATCTCGCCGTCTTCCTCGTCTTTCTCGCCACCTGTGCCGTGGCGGCCTCGTCAGGTGTGCTGTTCAAGCCCGGCGCCTGGTATCGCGGCCTCGACAAGCCTGCCTGGACGCCACCGGACATCGCCTTTCCGATCATCTGGAGTGTGCTTTATCTGACGATGGCGGTCGCGGCCGCGCGGGTGGCGGGGGAGCCCGACAGCGCACTGGCGCTGGCCTTGTGGAGCCTGCAGATCTGCCTGAACACCCTGTGGTCCGCCGTCTTCTTCGGTCTGCACAGAATGCGCACCGCCGCGATCGTGATCGGCCTGCTCTGGCTCGCGCTCGCCGCCACGATCACGGCTTTCGCCGCGATCGACGGGCTCGCCGCCGCGCTGCTGGTGCCGTATCTGCTCTGGGGCAGCTACGCGTTCGCGCTCAATCTTGCCGTTCTCAAGCGCAATCCGCAGGCCGATGCCGCCGCATGAGGGCGGCCCGGATCACATCTGCTTGACAATGGCGCTGCACGGCTGTCGCGGCGCGTTATTGTGCCTATCTTCAACGCGCGCTATTGCGCATCATCGCCAGGTCGGCAGGAAGCCGGGCGAACCGTGAGGAGCGGCAATTGAGGGCATGCATCTGATGCAAAGAGCTTCGCTGGTTTTCGCGCTTGCGGGCGCGCTTCTCCTCATCGGCGCGCTGTTTGGCGAAACCATCCCGCTGCTTTTGCCGATCGCCACGATCGCCATTGGCGCGGCGTTGCGGTTTTCGCATGATACGGCAGTTTACCTGCGCATCCTGATCGGGCTGATCGCCTTCGCGCATACTCTGCTCGGCACGCTCTATCTCATTGAGATCTACGGCTACACGCCGGCTGCGATGGACGGGTTCACCCCGCCGCTCGCCATGCCGGTGGCCGCCGCGATCTTCGCGCTCGCCATGCTGGCCGTGGGCCGCATCCCGGTGATCCGCACCATCGCGCAACTCACCGATCCGTTCTTCGTCTCCCGCGAGATGGGGGTGGTCAAGGTCTGGCCGTTCCCGGAATTCCGGGCCCAGGAGCGCATTATCGGCACGGCCCTGCTCTCGATCGTGGTGATCATGCAATTCGCGCTCGTCGCCATCTCGGTGCGGCTGAGCTACTGGAACCGCGACTGGTTCAACGCGATCCAGGAAAGCAATGCGGACGAGTTCTGGCGGCTTCTGCTCACGGTCTGGGTATTCTGGGTCACCATCGCGGTGACCATGGCGATCTATCAATATGCCGTGCGCATGACGCTGGATATCCACTGGCGCAACTGGATGACGCAATTCTATACGCGCCGCTGGCTTTCGGGCGCGATCCCCTATCGGATGCAGGTCTTCGGCGTTCAGACCGACAACCCCGACCAGCGCATCCAGGAGGACATCAACAAGTTCACCACCGATACGATGGCGCTGACGCTTGGCATGCTGTCGCAGGTTTCGACGCTCGTCTCCTTCTCGGTGATCCTGTGGACAATCTCCTCCGATTTCACCTTCCCGGGGACCGAGGTGGTGGTGCCGGGTCTGCTGTTCTGGATCGCGCTCGTCTACGCCGTGATCGCGACATATGCGACGCATCTGATCGGGCGTCCGCTGATCCGGCTGAACTTCCTGCAGGAGCGCTACGAGGCCGATTTCCGCTTCTCGCTGGCGCGGCTGCGCGAATATGGCGAGCAGGTCGCGCTGCTGCGCGGGCAGGGTGCGGAGCGGGAGCGGCTGGGCATGCAATTTGCCCGCATCGTCGACAATTTCTTCAAGCGTGTCAGCATCAACAAGCGGCTGATCGCCTTTACCAGCTTCTATGATTATTCGAACTCCGTGGTCCCCTACGTGATCGCGGCACCGTTCTATTTCGCCGGCCAGATCCAGCTCGGCGTGATGACGCAGACGGCCGGCGCCTTCGCGCGGGTGGAGAGCGCGCTCTCGTTCTTCATCGACGCTTACCAGCGACTGGCATCATACAAGGCCGTGGTCGATCGCCTGACCTCCTTCGAGGAATCGATGCAGCGCGCCCGCGAAGCCGGGCGCGAGACCGGCGAGATCGTCATTACCGAGCATGATGGCGACACCTTGCGCCTCGAGGATGTAATCGTGCGCCTGCCCGATGGGACACCCATCGCCGGGGCCTCGGATCTCAGCTTCCGACCCGGCGAATCGGTGCTGCTTGCCGGCATGTCCGGAACCGGGAAATCGACGCTGTTTCGCGCCATCTCGGGTATCTGGCCCTTTGGCGAGGGCATCGTGCACAAACCAGCCGGGCGCAAGCTCATGCTCCTGCCGCAGCGTCCCTATATTCCGGTCGGTACCCTGCGCGGGGTCGTGGCATATCCGGCCCTGGAGAATCTCTATTCCGATGACGCCCTGCGCGCGGCTTTGGAAAAGGCGCGGCTTGCCCATCTCGTGCCGCTGCTCGACGAGGATCGCTCCTGGGCGCAGACGCTCTCGCTCGGCGAGCAGCAGCGTCTCGCCATCGCGCGCGCATTGCTCGAACAGCCCGACTGGCTCCTCGTCGATGAAGCGACCGCAGCCATGGACGAGCCGACGGAAG
>NZ_DATGCW010000014.1:0-2824 GCF_035311605.1 Saliniramus sp. | reverse complement strand
TGGTGGCGTAGGTGTAGCGGTTGTCCTTGCCGACGAGGGCGTCATAGCTCGGATAGAGCACAGTCGAGCCACGATAGATCGGCGTATTGACGAAACCGAACTGCTCCGACGGATCGCGTCCTGCATGGACCAGCTTCGTCCGTTCGCCCCAATGCGCACCACCGCGTTTTTCCATCGCCACGCTCCCCCATACGGATATCGTTAGCCCGACCGCTGTCGTGCGATCGGTATCATCTGTCAGGCGAGATGACACGCTTTCACAGGCATTTACAATCACCTCTCGCCGGCTCCATCCGGATTTTGGCATTGACGCACCCCGGTCCGTTTGTCATTCACGAATGATGTTGAAATTCGCATGGGGGCGTCTCCGCGAGGAGAGCCGGGCTCATGCGCAGCGTGTCATAGGCGGAGTCTGACCAGTGGGGATGATGCCGTCATGCGCGACGAAGATCCGGGTGGCATTGCGATATGGAGACGGGTTTTCTCCGGCGTATCTTTCTCGGCCTTGCAATGGTCGCCTGCGGAATCGTGGTCGCGATAGCGGGCGCCCGCCCCGCTTATGCCGAGCCCGGCGCGACACTCGCTCAGGTGCGCGAGCGCGGCCATCTCTCCTGCGGCGTGAATCCCGGTTTGCCCGGATTTGCCACCGAGAATACTGACGGACGCTGGAGCGGCTTCGACGTTGCCTATTGCCGCGCCATTGCCGCAGCCATCTTCGCTGATCCGGAAGCCGTCGATTTCGTTCCGCTGAATGCCCGCGAGCGCTTTGACGCGCTGACGGACGGCACGATCGACGTACTCCTGCGCAATTCGACTGCGACCATGGCCCGGGATGCCGGGATGCCGCTCGATTTTCCGGCCGTCACCTATTTCGATGGCCAGGGTTTCATGGTGCGCAAGCAGCTGGGTGTTTCTTCCGCGCGCGAACTCAGCGGTGCGACTGTCTGTGTCGAGGATGGAACCACGACGAAGCTCAATCTGGACGATTATTTCCGCGCCCAGGGCATCCGCTACGAACCCGTCGTGTTTGGCTCGGCGCTGGACACGATCGATGCCTATCTGAACGGGCGCTGCGATGCCTATACGACGGATGCTTCGGGCCTCTATGCCCATCGCATGCGCGCCTCCGATCGCGATGAGCATGTTGTCCTGCCAGAAGTGATCTCCAAGGAGCCCCTCGGCCCGGCGGTGCGTGACGATGATCCGCAATGGGCCAATCTCGTGCGCTGGGTGCATTTCGCCATGCTGCATGCCGAAGAGCATGATGTCACCGCTGCCAATGTGCGTGAACGGGCCGCCAATGACCCCGCGCCGGTCGTCCGCCGGCTTCTAGGCATGGAGGGAGAATTCGGCGCCATGCTCGGCCTCGATGAGGGTTGGGCCGTGGAAATCATCGCCCTCGTCGGCAATTACGGCGAAGTCTTCGCACGCAATATCGGCGACGAATCCCCCCTCAACATCCAGCGTGGCCTCAATGCGCTGTGGACCCGCGGCGGCCTGCAATACGGGCAGCCGATTCGCTGACCTCGAGCCTCGGGGCAATCGTCGGCGATCTGCCGCAGCATGCGGCAACCTGCGTAACCAGACGGCGGATAACGGGCAAAGCTTGGGCTTCCCCTGTGGCGCCCACCGTCATATCCTGCCCGGCGAAGCGTCGCGGGTGCAACTTTCGGATTGCGCGAAGGACGGCGTGAACCGGAGTGGGAATTATGGCGGATTCGCATGCAGCACGGATTGATACCGGCGCGACCCCGGCGGGGGATGTCGCCGTCGAGATGATCGGCGTGAACAAATGGTTCGGGGAGTTCCAGGTCCTCAAGGACATCAATCTCAAGGTGATGAAGGGCGATCGCATCGTGGTATGCGGGCCGTCCGGCTCGGGAAAATCCACGCTGATCCGTTGCATCAACCGGCTGGAAGAGCATCAGAAGGGATCGATCATCGTCGATGGCGTGGAACTGACCAACGACGTCAAGAAGATTGACGAGGTGCGCCGCGAAGTCGGCATGGTGTTCCAGCATTTCAACCTGTTTCCGCATCTCACCATCCTCGAGAACTGCACGCTCTCGCCAATGTGGGTGAAGAAGGTGCCAAAGGCCGAGGCGGAAGAGATCGCCATGCATTTCCTCGGCAAGGTAAAGATCCCCGAGCAGGCGCACAAATTCCCCACCCAGCTCTCCGGCGGCCAGCAGCAGCGTGTCGCGATCGCGCGCTCCCTGTGTATGCGCCCGCGCCTGATGCTGTTCGACGAGCCGACTTCGGCACTCGATCCGGAAATGGTGAAGGAAGTGCTCGACACCATGGTCGAGCTCGCCGAAGACGGCATGACCATGCTCTGCGTGACCCACGAAATGGGCTTCGCCCGTCAGGTCGCGGACAAGGTGATCTTCATGGATTACGGTGAAATCGTCGAGGAGAACCCGCCCTCCGTTTTCTTCTCCAATCCGCAGCACGAGCGCACGAAACTGTTCCTGAAGCAGATCATCACCTGACGCGCGCAGCGCGCGCGAGCCTGTGAAAAATGCGCAGGCGCACCCTTGCAATTTTCATCCGCGTGTCGGATATGAGAGGCGCTGGATACGGAGAGATTCCGGTCGAGCGTGAGAGGCCTCGTGGCGGAGTGGTTACGCAGAGGACTGCAAATCCTTGCACCCCGGTTCGATTCCGGGCGAGGCCTCCATACTTCTTTCCTGGTTAGTTTTGACGACCCATTCGCACTCGCCCGCGCGATCATGCGATGGGTAAGGTGCGCGATGCATCACTGCAGGTGCTGCGCGAGTGGCGCGACGTAGCCGGGAAGCTCCAGCGGCACGCCCATCTTGTG
>NZ_DATGCW010000013.1:0-4085 GCF_035311605.1 Saliniramus sp. | reverse complement strand
CCGCGCTCAACTGGTGGAAAACGCTTTATTCCGACGATGACGCGCATTGGGACAAGGTCGTGACCCTCAAGGGCGAGGAAATCGCCCCCGTCGTCACATGGGGCACCAGCCCCGAGGACGTCCTGCCCATCACCGCCGAGGTGCCGGACCCGTCCAGCTTCGCCGGTGGCAAGGTCGATGCCGCCCGTCGCGCGCTCGATTACATGGGTCTCAAGCCCGGGCAAAAGCTGAGCGAGGTCGAGATCGACACGGTCTTCATCGGCTCCTGCACCAATGGCCGCATCGAAGACCTGCGCGCTGCCGCCGAGATCCTGAAAGGCAAGAAGATCGCCGTGAAGCGTGCGATGATCGTGCCGGGCTCCGGCCTCGTGCGCGCTCAGGCTGAGGAAGAAGGCCTTGCCGACATCTTCAAGGAGGCAGGCTTTGAATGGCGCCTTGCGGGCTGTTCCATGTGCCTCGCCATGAACCCCGATCAACTCTCGCCCGGCGAGCGCTGCGCGGCCACCTCGAACCGCAACTTCGAGGGCCGTCAGGGCCGCGGCGGCCGCACACACCTGATGAGCCCCGCCATGGCGGCGGCGGCAGCGGTAACAGGTCGGCTGACCGATGTTCGGGAGATGATGTGATGGAAAAGTTCGAAAAACTCAGCGGCATCGCCGCGCCCCTGCCGCTGATCAATGTCGATACCGACATGATCATCCCCAAGCAGTTCCTCAAGACGATCAAGCGCTCGGGGCTGGGCATCAATCTCTTCGACGAGATGCGCTATGACGATGACGGCAATGAAATCCCCGATTTCGTGCTCAACAAGCCGCAATATCGCGACGCGCAGATCCTTGTCGCCGGCGATAATTTCGGCTGCGGGTCAAGCCGCGAGCATGCCCCTTGGGCGATCAAGGATTTCGGCATCCGCTGCGTCATCGCACCCTCTTATGCCGACATCTTCTACAACAACTGCTTCAAGAACGGCATCCTGCCGATTGCCCTGCCGCAAGAGCAAGTCGACGTGTTGATGAAAGAGGCCGAGAAGGGTGCCAATGCCCGCATCGAGGTCGATCTGGAGGCGCAGACCGTCTCGACCTCCGAGGGTCAGGTCTTCTCCTTCGAGGTGGACGCCTTCAAGAAGCACTGCCTGCTGGAAGGGCTCGACGATATCGGCCTGACGCTGGCCAAGGCTGACGCCATCGACGCCTTCGAGGCGCGCGCGTCTCAGGAACGCCCCTGGGTCTGAGCCCGGATATGGCAACCATAAAAAACGCCGCGACATCGCTCGCGGCGTTTTTCATTGGCAAACGCTCTTGTGCCTCGCCCCGCCCACACCCCAAGATGCTGTGGTTACATGGGGTTATGCCGCAAAGTTGACGTAACTATGATGTAATCCTGCACCAGTCCTTCCCTCAATTCGCCCAATATCTTTCGTCAGATTCACCAAAGTCTTGTGATCAATTGCGAAAGTAGGCAAAAATTGGGCGGAAATGAGGCAACCCGCCATAATATGCGGGATCAAGTTGGACCAAGGACGCGGCGACGTATCGCGACCGACCAAGTTGAAAGGGAACGGGCATTGTTCTCACAAATTCCCGGCGCGCTCGCGCGGGCCATCTTGATCGCATTGCTGGTGGCGACACCGGCGCTTCTGATGCCGTCCACGCCACCGGACACGGCGCAGATCGTGATCGTGCTGTCGTTCATCGCCGGGTTCATGACCTTCATCGAATATTACGGCGAATATCCCAGCATCATCGAGTTCCGCTTTGCGCCGCCGTTCAACCGCATCAAGTTCTTCTCTCTCGCGCTGATCCTTGTCACCCTGTCGCTGATCCTGCGCGGCCAGAGCGATCCGACCGTCTGGACCGTCCTTATCACGCATTTCGCCCACGGATTGGGCCAAGCGGTGGATTTCCCCTATTCGCCGGTGCGCCTCGTGGTGCTGATGATGCCCACCGATGCCGATGCGGCCCTGATTGAAATGGTGCGCATGGCGGCGGGCGTGGCCTATACCGTGTCGCTGGGGATGATCCTCGTCTTTCTGACGCTGGTGCGGCTGCTGGGCTGGCCCGCCCGGTCGGGAGCGTTCAACGTCTGGATCAACCTGCCGCTCTTCGATCCCACCGGCGGCGGCGATGTACTGCACCGGCTGCGCCGGGATGCCGGTCTTAACGTTGTGTTAGGATCTTTGCTGCCATTCTTGATCCCGGCCGCCATGAGCGCGGCCTCGAGCCTGGTCGATCCGATCTCGATCGCGCATCCGCAAACCCTGATCTGGACGATGACAGCATGGGCCTTTCTTCCTGCCAGCATGTTGATCCGCGGCATCGCGATGAGCCGCATCGCCGACATGATCGAGGACAAGCGCCGCCGCGCCTATGCCGCCGACGATCTCGGGGGCAACGGGCTGCAACGCGCCTGATCGCGCTCTGCCTCGCGCTGCTCTGCCTTGGCTCCCCCGCCATCGCCGACAGCCTGCGCCTCGCCACCTGGAATGTCGAACTGGAACGCCGGGGCCCCGGTCTGCTGCTCCGCGATATCCTGCGCGAGGACGACCCGCAGATCACCGCCATCGCCGCGGTGATCGCGGCCCTCTCCCCCGACATCCTGCTCCTGCAGGAGGTCGATCATGACCATGACCTGCACGCGCTGCGCGCCCTGCGCGACCGGCTGGCGCAGGACGGTCCGCACTATCCGCACATCCTTGCACTGCGCCCCAATAGCGGGCTCTATACCGGGCTCGACATGGATGGCGACGGGCGCTGCTGCGACGCGCGCGACGCGCAGGGCTATGGCGCGTTTACCGGTCAGGGCGGCATGGCGCTACTGTCGCGCCTGCCCATCGACCACGACGGCGTGCACGATTTCAGCGATCATTTGTGGCGGGATTTGCCCGGCGCGCTGCTGCCAACGCATGACGACGGCACGCCCTTCCCCTCGCCTAAGGCGCAGGCGGTGCAGCGGCTCTCTTATACCGGGCAATGGGTGGTGCCGGTGATGCTGCCCTCGGGGCCGCTTCATCTCCTCGCATTTCACGCCACACCGCCGGTCTTCGACGGACCCGAGGACGCCAACGGGCGGCGCAACCACGACGAAATCCGTTTCTGGCAGGTGTTTCTCGACGGGGCCTTCGGCCCGCCCCCGCAGGCGCGCTTCGTGCTGATGGGCGACGCCAATCTCGACCCGGATGACAGCGACGGACGGCAGGGCGCAATCCGCGCCCTGCTTGCCGATCCGCGCCTGCAAGACCCGCGTCCGATGCGCCCCGGCCCTGTCGCCCCCACACCCGACAAATCCGGCGATCCGCGCCTGCACACGGTCAACTGGCCAGACCCCGGCCCCGGCAGCTTGCGCGTCTCCTACATCCTGCCGTCGCGCGACCTGCGCATCCTAGACGCAGGCATCCACTGGCCCGAGGACAGCGCTTCCGCCAGCCGTCACCGGCTCGTCTGGGTCGATCTGACACTGCCCTGACACTGCCCTGAGCATGCGCTTTCTTGACCCCGCCACGCCTTGGCTATAGGCCACCTGCATCATTCAAAGCCATAACCAAGGACCAACGCCCATGAGCAACCCTTCGCTTCTCATCCTGCCCGGTGACGGGATCGGCCCCGAAGTCATGGCCGAGGTCACCAAGATCATCGGCTGGTTCGGCGACAAACGCGGGGTCACCTTCGATGTGAGCGAGGATCTCGTCGGCGGCTGCGCCTATGACGCGCACGGCACGCCGCTGCACGATGACACCATGGCAAAGGCGCAAGAGGTCGATGCCGTCCTGCTCGGGGCCGTCGGCGGGCCCAAATACGACGACCTCGATTTCAGCGTGAAGCCCGAGCGCGGCCTCCTGCGCCTGCGCAAGGAAATGGACCTCTTCGCCAACCTGCGCCCGGCGCAGTGCTTCGACGCGCTGGCGGATTTCTCCTCGCTGAAAAAGGACGTGGTCGCAGGCCTCGACATCATGATCGTGCGCGAACTCACCTCCGGCATCTATTTCGGAGAGCCACGCGGCATCATCCAGGAGGGCAACGAGCGCGTCGGCATCAACACCCAGCGCTATACCGAAAGCGAAATCGACCGCGTCGCGCGCTCGGCGTTCG
>NZ_DATGCW010000012.1:0-2351 GCF_035311605.1 Saliniramus sp. | reverse complement strand
CGCCCTTGGCATCGGGGACCGTCTTGCCGTGCTCGCGGGCGAGCAATTCGGCGAGTTCGTCGTAGTTGCGATGCAGCAGATCGATGAACTTCATCATCACCCGCGCGCGACGCTGCGGGTTGGTGGCGGCCCAGGCCGGCTGGGCGGCCTTGGCATTCTCGACGGCGGCACGCAACTCGGCAGTCCCGGCCAGCGCCACGCGGGCACGCACCTCGCCGGTCATGGGCTCGTAGACGTCGGAGAAACGATCCGACTTGCCCGCGACATGTTCGCCCCCGATGAAATGGCCATAGGTCTTCATGCGTTATCCTCCCGGAAGTCTTTCAAGCCTTGGCCGTCTGTTTGCGGCATTTCGGCATGGGATAAAACCGTATTCCCCCGTCCAGCGTCGTGCAAGTTCGGCAATCCGCGCCGTGTCGGAATGCCATTCCCTCAACGAAACGCCCCGCCATCCTCGGATGACGGGGCGACGTTTGCGTCTCGTGCGGATGCGACCGATCAGGTGCGGCGTGCCACATAAACCTTCGCACCGAGCCCGATTGCGGGAAGGTGCGGGCCGTGCGCATCCTCGAGAATGGTGATCGCGCCGGCCTTCTCGGCAGCGCGCAGCCGGGCCTCGAAGGCCGGGTCCCCGAGCGTGTGATCATTCAGCGAGACCACGAACAGACCACCAGGTTCCAGTGCGGCAAGCGCCCCGTCAATCGCATCGACAGGGGCGGCTCCAGCGCCGATTGCGCCGACCGCGGCGATCGCGGCGTAGCCGCGCGCGCGCTCATCGAAGGGTGTGTCCGGATCGCAGACCCAAAGGTCGCGATAGGCGTTCTTCTCGCGGGCGATGTCGAGCATCCCCTGTGAAATGTCGATCCCGTCGATCCGTGTGAAACCGGCTTCGCGCAGGGCCACACCGGACATGCCGGTGCCACAGGCGAAATCGAGAAGCGGAGCGGATTTGTCGCTCAGATGACGCGCCAGCGCTTCGGCGCAGCGCGCAGGGGTGCGGTAATCGTTATCGACCAGATCGGCGTCATAGCTCTTCGCCCAATCGTCATAATAACGGCGCATTTCCTCACCGCCATCCACAGAATAGATATTGTCGAGATAGGCACTTTCGTGCGCCATATCGGCCTCCACGGTTGATTTCAGCATGGTGATTGACATAGCAATCGCTGGAGGAATTGGCAAATTTCTGAAAAAATCAATTCTAGGGCACGGCTGATTTCATTTTGCCTGATCTTGAAACTTTACGAAATCGCCAATCCTCCCGTTCCCATTTTCGATGAACCGTTTCTGCCGGGGCCGGGACCGGGCGGCCTTTGCCGGATGTGGCCTTGCGCCTGACAAGCCCATTCCGTCATGCTAACCCGACGATCATCGGGCCGCGCCGGCGGCTTTGGCTTCGGCAGGCAGCGAGGGGATGCCGATGAGCGGAAACGGATTCGAGGTCACGGCTTCGGGCAAGCGCGCCATGGTGATGCTCGACGCGCTCGGCGCGATCAGCGACGCGCCGGACAATCTGACCCGGCTCTATCTCTCACCGGCCCATCGCCGCGCCGCCCAACAGGTGCGCGCCTGGATGGAGGAGGCAGGCTGCGCAGCGCATATCGACGCGGCCGGCAATGTCGTGGGTCGCTACGGACCCGCCGACGGGCCCGTCCTGTATTGCGGGTCGCATATCGACACGGTGATCGATGCCGGACGTTTCGACGGGGCGCTCGGGGTCGTTGCCGCGATCCTCGCGGTCGAGGCGCTCGCAAGCCGGGGCGCCACGCTGCCTTTCGCGATCGAGATTCTTGCCTTCGGCGACGAAGAGAACGTGCGCTTTCCCACCAGCCTGTCGAGCACCCGGGCGATTGCCGGTGGCTATGATCCGCGCTGGCTCGACGTGTGCGACGGCGATGGCGTCACCCTGGCGGAAGCGCTGCGGGATTTCGGCGGTGATCCGGCGCTGATCGGGCAACTCGCCCGCGATCCGGTGCAGGCGCTGGGCTATCTCGAACTGCATATCGAGCAGGGTCCGGTGCTGGAGCGCGCCGATCTGCCGGTCGGAATCGTCACCGCCATCGCCGCCGCCTATCGGGCGGATTGCGTGCTGCGTGGCGAAGCCGGCCATGCGGGCACGGTGCCGATGGGACTGCGCCGGGATGCACTCGCGGGAGCGGCAGAGATGATCGCGGCGATCGAAGCCATCGGCGCGCGTCATGAGGGCGGCGTCGCGACGGTGGGGCGCGTGGCGGCGGTACCGGGCGCCGTCAATGTCATTCCGGGCGAGGTGCGCTTCTCCATCGATGCCCGCGCCCCGAGCGACGCGATGCTTGCGACCATGCTGGCCGAGATCGATGCGGCCTGCGGCG
>NZ_DATGCW010000011.1:0-8835 GCF_035311605.1 Saliniramus sp. | reverse complement strand
CAGGCGCTGCGCGGTGACCAAAAGGCGCCGCGCTGGCGGTGGCGTCTTGCGCATGGCCTCGACGGCGTTGCGCGCGAGATTGACGAAGATCCTTGTCGTCTGCTCGCGATCGGCTACGAGCGTCAGATCGGTGGGGATATCGACGGCGAGCCGCACCGGCGCCTGCGCCTCGGCCTCGCCCTGCGCATTGCCCGTCACGGCCAGATCCGGATCGTCCTCGGCAACGAGGCCCGGCAGATCGCCGAGCTCGCTGACGACCGGCGCGAGCGCGAAGCGCACGGGGCACGGCTCGGGCTCCTCCGCCTTGCCGAAGGCCATCGTGGCCTCACTGAAGTCGATGGCCCGCTGGAGCGTGTCGACCAGGCGCGGGGCGAATTTCTGCACCATCGGATCGGAAGCGCTGGCCATCCGGTCGGAAAGGAGCTGCGCGGCGGTGAGCATGTTGCGCAGTTCGTGATTGATGCGCGAAACGCCAAGACCGAGCTCGGCCAGACGCCGCTTGCGCGCCAGCGCCCGCTCCAGAGCCCGCTCCATCTGCTCCAGCGCCCGCTCGGCCACGCCGATCTCGTCACCGCGCGATGAGGGTGCGATGATGCGTGCCCGGTCCTCCGGATCAGAGGCGAAACGGGTGAGATTGTCGGTGAGCCGGCGCACGGGCTGCACGATCACCCATTGCAACGCCAGATAGACGAGCCCCGCCGTGATCACCGAGATGATCAGCGAAAGGATCAGGATATTGCGCGAGAACGTGAGCAGCGCCGCGCGGAGGGGGGCCTCGTCGATGACGATCTCGACGAAATCCACCGGGGCCACGGCCCGCATGCCCTCCGGCGCGTCCATCCCCGCCCCGACCACACGCATCGGCCGCGCGCTCGGACGCATCAGCGTGTTGAAGGCGGCACTGATGCCGGAGATCAGACCCTGCTCGCGCAGATCAATCACCCGCCCCACCTCGCGCGGCATATCGGCCACGGCGAGCAGACGGCGGGTGCCCCCGCCGCGCACCGCCACCGTCATTGCCCCGACGCCCCGCAAGAGGTCATCCTCGAGATCGCGCGAAAGCCCGTCGGCGGGTGCAGCGTCGAGAACGAGCGCGGCGATCTGCGCGGCGGTGAGCCGGTCGTTCAGCCAGTTACGCTGGAATTGTGCCACGGAGGGGACGTAGATCAGCACCTCGGCGAGCATGACGAAACCGATCGTCAGCCACAACAGCCGCGCCGAGAGGCCGAAGCGGGGCGGGTGCGGCGATCGCGATCCCGCATGCGCCCTGGTCATCTCCTCCGGCGAGCCTGCATCCATACGCTTATCCGAACACCCGCAGGAAGCGGATCAGCCGGCGTACGCTCGACATCCGCGCCGACGGCTTGAGGAATTCCACCGCCGCGCGTTTCGAAATCTCCGAGAGTGTCGGATAAGCCATGACCATTCCCGCGATATCCTGCACCTTCATCTTCTTCGTCACGGCAAGCGTCCACAAGGCGATCAGTTCCCCGGCCTGCGGCGCGGCGATGGTGGCGCCGAGCACGAGGCCCTTGTGATTCGCGATCACCTTCACATGACCGGCCTCGCGCCGCTCCGCCCGCGCGCGGTCGTTCTCGGCCACGGGAAAGCGCAACACGCGGATGCGCCCCTTATGCGCCTTGCGCGCTTCCTCCTCGCCAAGACCCACGGCGGCGAGCTCCGGATCCGTATAGGTGACACGCGGGATGATGGCGTTGTCGAGCTTCACGCGCAAACGGAAAAGCGCGGAACGGATGACAAGCCCGGCATGCTGGTTCGCCGCATGGGTGAAGCGATAGCCGCCGGTCGCGCCGCCGGCGCAATCGCCGATCGCGTAGACACGCCGGTTCGATGTGCGCAGGCCCTGGTTGACGGTAATACCAGAAGGGTCATGCCGAATGCCGGCCTCGTCGAGACCGAGACCGTCGAGAACGGGCTTGCGCCCGGTGGCAACGAGGAGATGGCTGCCTTCCAACACGGTCTCGCCGGCGTCATCGCCCCCCGCGAGAGTGATGCGCACTGCGCCGTCCGCGCCCGAGACGGCGGTGATCTTTGCATTCGGATGGAAGCCGACCCCCTCGTGGCGCAGTTGCGCTTCCACCACTTCCGCGAGTTCACGATCCTCGCGCGCGAGGATGTCCTGCGCCTCGACGACGCTGACCCGCGCGCCCAGTCGGGCATGGGCCTGGGCGAGTTCAAGCCCGATCGGGCCGCCACCGATCACGATGAGATGGCCGGGCCTCGCGGTGAATTCGAAGATCGTCTCGTTGGTATGATGGGGCGTCTCGGCAAGTCCCGGAATCGGCGGGATCGCGGGACGCGCCCCGGTGGCGATGACGAAGCGGCGTGCCCGGATCACGGCATCACCGGCCTCGACCCGGTCGCGCGCCGTGAATCGTGCCGATTCGCGCAGGACCGTGACGCCCATGGCCTCGAAACGCTCCTGCGAATCGGTCGGCGCGATTCCGGCGATGACGTCGCGGATATGGTCGCGGAGGGCGGCGTAATCGACCTGCGGCTCCTGCGCCGTGATGCCGAAAGCGGCGGCCTCGCGCATGGCATGGGCGCGCTCGCCGGCTGCGATCAGCGATTTCGAAGGCACGCAACCGGCATTGAGGCAATCACCGCCCATCGCGCCGCGCTCGATCAGCACCACCGGCACGCCGAAGGAGGCTGCGATCGCCGCGACGGAAAGCCCGCCCGATCCGGCGCCGATGACACACAGATCGGTCCGGATCTCGCGCTTTTTTCCCCCGGTCGCCGGAGCGGCCATGCCCCCTGCGGATTGCGTCGTCGCTGTCTGCGGCTTCTCCGCCGTCGCCTGATCGTCGGCCATGAATCACCTTACTGAATTGGAATAGGGCCGCAAGATTGCGGCAGCGACAAGGGTTTCGCTTAACCCGGCATAATCGTTTCGTCGAGACACGGCATCGTGACCCGCATCGGAGTACGGCAACGGTCGGGCCCTTTTTTCAGCGCTCGGTGTGACGGGCCCGGGGGAAGGCCGTGCAGCCCACTTACCAGAAGACGGGATCGTCGAGCGCCGCCACACAATGCGCAGCCCCCGCAAGTGGTGTCTGGCCCATCGGTGCCGCAGCGGTATCTGTCAGTGACAACCCCAGCCAGCCTTCGGGATATTGCAGGGCGAAGGGCGCAGGGATATCGGCTTGGGTGATCGCCTTGAATCCGATGCGGCCATAGAAGTCCGGGTCGCCATAGGTCACCGCGATGTCCATGCCCTCCCTACGCAACCGTTCGAGGCCGTAGGCGATCAGCTCTTGCCCGATGCCACGACGCTGACGCTCGGTCGCCACAGCGACGGGGCCGAGAACAAAAACCGCGCGGGTATCCCTCTCATAGGACAATCTTGAAAAAAAGATGCCACCGACGAGCACACCGTCATCAACGGCCAGAAACACCCTGATGTCCTCCTCAGGCGTCTCGGCCATCAGTCGCCGCACCAGCTTTCCGATCAACGCGCCCTCCTGCGCGCCGGCGGTTGCTGTGAAGGTTGCGGTGAACAGGTCGGCGACCGCTGCGGTCCTGTTTTCGTAATCCGTAGTAAATTCCATTGTCGCGTCTCCGTGGCGGAATGGGAGCTTCCGGTATTTCAATCGGTGAGTGGCGTGGGTCCTGCGTCCCGGGGCTTTTGCACCACGAACATCTCGCAGCTCACAAGAGAGTCGCAGGCATGGTAGGCGTCCAGTTCCGCGCGCAGGTCCCCGTGCACCCGGCTATTCGCGAGATCGACGGCCAATGCCGCCAGACGCGCCTCCAGCGGACGATAATAGGCGTCCATCGCCTCGCGCCCCATGTCGAAATGGCCCAGCACCCGGTAGCCGGTGCGATTTACCTGGTCGAGCCGGACCGGGACGCGGGTCATGCCGGGGTATTCTGCAGCCCAGAAGGCGCGCAGGTCCTCCGCTGGTGTCTGCGTGCGCCAGACCATGTCGGAGAAGACGAGAACGCCACCGGGGCGCAGGAGTCGCCACCAGTCCCGCAGCGCACGCTCCACACCGAGGATGTAAGCGCTCCCCTCGGCCCAGATGACGTCCCACCCGCGCTCCGTGACCGGCAGCTGCGCCATATCCATGGTGCGCAGATCGATCCGGTCGCCCAGAGCGTGCGCCGCGACGCGCTCGCGCAATCGCGCCAATGCGCCTTCATCCGTATCGATCGCCAGGATCCGCGCGGCGGTCGCCCCGGCCAGCGTCATCGTCGCCATGCCGGGGCCGCAGCCGATCTCGAGAATCGCCCCGGGTGAGAAGGGCAGCATGGCGCGCGCCCTCATTGTCGCTTCCGCAGTACCCGGGCCCCATCGGTCGAGCCCGGCAAAAACCCTCATGAAGGATGCCATGTAGTCGTCATGGGAATTCATGTCCTTCGACAACCAGGCAATCCGTGCTGCCTCCTTGCTGGAGAATCCCTGTTTGATCAGCCAGGCGCGGTGCATGTCCGGCGCCACGCGCTCGACTTCCGCATGCCATTCCTTCAGGCTTGCCCGCCCCAGCAGCGCAGCGAGCAGGTCGCGCGACCGCGTCTTGTCCGTGATCTCCCGCTCAAGAGTCGCGAGGCGCCGGCCCAGCATGCCGCGATCAAGCTTGCCATCGAGGCACGCCCTGCATTCCTTCAGACTCAACCCGCCAGCCTGTAGCTGCTGCAGAAGCCGCAGCCGCTGCCGGTCGGCATCGGTGTAGACGCGATACCCGTTCGCCTGCCGTTTGCCCTGCAGGAGGCCGAGCTTCTCGTAGTAGAGCAGCGTCGCACGCGACAGACCGACACTCTCCGCCAGTTCTGAAATCTGATACATCCGCAGCCTCGTCGCCTACGCCGCTTCCCGGCTTTCGGGAGAGTCATCAGCTGTGAAGCTATAGACGGGTCAAGCAAAAACGCGTACCGCCCACCGCCGTCATCACGATGGAAATGCCGGCTGATCCCCGGCAGTCCCGAAGGCGAAGCACATGTCGGTTGGCTCGTTGCCACCACCACGGTGCGCAGGCGCGACCTGGCGATTGAGCGATGGCGCGTGGCTTGCGCCAACATGCACCGCCGCGATCGGGGCGGGAGATGCCGCTGCTTGCTGATGCCCCCCGGGTGCAAAATGCGCTGACCGGGAGCTTCTGCCGTTTTCTTGGGCGGCTGACTGGAACTTGCCATGCACGCGGGCTGCTTCTGCCCAAGTTATTGCCATGAATCGTGGCATCGTGCTTGACCTGAGGACGTTTTGGCTTTGCAATTGCGAAGCCTGCATCATGCTGCGAGGCCTGCACGATCCGCGGCCCTCCGCTAGGGAAATATGCCCCCTTCCCCGGCGGCATTCCGTGCGTGACGGTTTATCAGCTGGTCATCCGGCTATTGCTGGTGTGGCAGGTGTGCAAGCACCACGAGATATCCGCTTTGCCGTCATGTCCGAGCCGCAACCGTTGTCATCATCCGTCTGTTCCGATCACCGGATCGCACTTTGCGCGCCGCCGCAAACCGAAACCGAACCAGCCGTCACCGAACCAGCCGTCGAGGAGACCGTCACGATGCCCCACCTGCCCGCACCTGCACTGCGTTCGCTCACACGCCGTTTGCTGCTCTCCACCTTCGCCGCCGGCCTGGCCGTGACGGCGGGGATCGTTGGGCTCGTGGCGGGTTCCACCGCCGCCGAGGCGCAGACGCCGATCCGCTTCACGCTGGACTGGCGCTTCGAGGGCCCCTCCGCCCCCTTCCTCGCGGCGATCGAGAAGGGTTATTTCGCCGAGGAAGGCCTCGACGTGACCATCGATTCCGGCGCCGGTTCGCTCGAATCGATCCCGCGCGTCGCCACCGGACCCTATGACATGGGCTTCGGCGACATCAACTCGCTGATCCGCTTCCGCGACCAGAATCCCGAAGTCGGCGTCAAGGCCGTGATGATGGTCTATAACCGCCCGCCCTTCGCCATTGTGGGTCGCGCCAGCCGCGGCATCAGCGAGGATATCGAGAGCCTGCGCGGCAAGCGCTTCGGCGCTCCGGCCCCCGATGCCGCCTTCGCGCAATGGCCGATCTTCAGCGACGTCAATGATATCGACGCCGAGGAATGGGAGATGACCTTCGAGAATGTCGGCTTCCCGGTGCGTGAGCCGATGCTCGCACAGGGTGAGGTCGATGCAGTGTTCGGCTTCGCCATGTCCTCTGCGATCAATCTCGCCGCGCGCGGCGTGCCGATGGACGACATCGTGGTGCTCAACATGGGCGATTACGGCGTCGAGCTCTACGGCAACGTGATCATGGCGAGCCCGGAGCTGATGGAGGAGAATCCGGAGGCGATCGAGGGTTTCCTGCGCGCCTTCATCAAGGGCCTGCGTGACGTCATCGACAACCCGGACGAGGGCGCCGGTTTCGTGGTGCAATACAACGACGTGGCGCGCCGCGACGTCGAACGTGACCGCCTGGAAATGACGATCGAGAACAACATCATCACCGACGAGGTTCGCGAGAACGGCTTCGGCGGGGTCGATGCGGAGCGCTTTGCCGTGGCTCTGGACCAGATCGGTCTGACCTTCGAATTTGCCGACAAGCCGGAGCTGGAAGACATCTTCACCGATGAATTCCTGCCGCCGCTGGAAGAGCGCCGGTTCGACTGAACGACGCCTCTGTCGGCCTCGCTGCAAGCGCCGCCGACCCAGCCCTCCCCTCCCCCGGGTATCTCTGCCCGGGGGCGCCTCCCGCCCGGAGCCCCGCCTTGACCGCCTTCGTCGATATCCATGACGTCACCCACATCTATGCCGGGTCCGAGGACGGGCAGCCGGCCGTCGAAGGCATGACCATCAAGGTCCGTGAGGGTGAGTTCGCCGCCATCGTCGGCCCGTCCGGCTGTGGCAAATCCACAGTGATGAAACTCGCCACCGGCCTGCAATTTCCTGCGAAGGGCAGCATCATCGTCGATGGCCAACAGGTGACCGCACCGGTCAAGCTCGCCGGCATGGCCTTCCAGAATCCGGTGATGCTGCCCTGGCGCACCACCTTGAAGAACCTGCTCCTGCCCCTCGAGATCGTGCAGCCGCATCGCCGGCGCCTGCGCAGCCACCGCAAGGAATACGAGGCGCGCGCCGAGGCGCTGCTTGCCCAGGTCGGGCTCGCCGGGCAGGGCCCGAAATTCCCATGGCAGCTTTCCGGAGGCATGCAGCAGCGCGCCTCACTGTGCCGCGCGCTGATCCACGAGCCAAAGCTGCTGATGCTCGACGAGCCCTTCGGTGCGCTCGACGCCTTCACCCGCGAGGAACTCTGGGGCATCATCCGCGACCTGCATGCCGCCCAGCGTTTCACCGTGATTCTCGTCACGCATGATCTGCGCGAAGCGGTCTTCCTCGCTGACCGTGTCTTCTGCATGAGCGCGCGGCCCGGACGGATCATCGCCGAGCGCGAGATCGACCTGCCGCGACCGCGCGACATCGAAATCACCTATACGCAGAAATTCATCGACATCGTCCACGAGCTGCGCGGCCATATCGCCACCGCGCGCGAGGCGGCCTGATCGGGAGAGCGCGGATCATGGCCGCAAGACGCACACGCACCACCCTCCTCCTCGCCCCCTGGATCTTCACCCTCGGCTTCTTCGTCGTCTGGGAGATCGTGGTGCGGGCCTTCGGCATCTCGAGCTTCGTACTGCCGGCGCCGACGCTGATCGCCGACTCCATCTATCAGTATCACACACAGCTCCTTCGCCATTCCTTCCACACCGCCTGGATGACGCTCGCCGGATTCGGCCTCGCGGTGGTGTTCGGCCTGCTGCTCGGCATGGCGCTCGGCGCCTCGCGGATCGTGCATGCAGGGACCTATCCGCTGCTGGTGGGTTTCAACGCCATTCCCAAGGTCGCCGTGGTGCCGATCCTCGTGATCTGGTTCGGTGTGGGCTGGCTGCCGCCGGTGCTCACCGCCTTCCTGATCTCGTTCTTTCCAATCGTGGTGAATGTCGCCACCGGCCTCGCCACGATCGAGCCGGAGACCGAGGACGTGCTGCGCGCGCTCGGCGCCTCCAAGCGCGACATCATCGTCAAGGTGGGAATTCCGCGTGCGATGCCGTATTTCTTCGGATCGCTCAAGGTCGCGATCACGCTCGCCTATGTCGGCTCGGTGATCGCCGAGTACAACGCCTCGAATGTCGGGGTCGGCAATCTGATGGCCCGCGCCAGCGCCGATTTCAACGTGCCGCTGCTCTGGGCGGCTCTGATCGCCCTCGCGGTGCTCGGCGTGATCATGTATGCCGCCACCGCCCTCGTCGAGAAGCGCATGACCGGCTGGGCCCAGCGCTCGCAATTCGCAGCGCAGTAAAGCGGCTCAGCGCGCTTTCGCGATATGCGCTTCCGCTTCCGCGATGGCACCGGGCGTGCCGACATGAAGCCATGTGCCGTCGAGGCGCAGTCCGTGGAGCCGCCCGGCGGCGATGGCGCGGTCAAACAGCAGATTGAGCGAGAAGGCGCCGTCGGGCGTACCGGCGAAGAGCCCGGCATGGAATATCCCTGCGCCGGCATAGACAAAGGGTGCCTGCGGCTGCGGGCCCCGGCGCGTCAGGCGCCCCGTCTCATCCATCAGGAAATCCCCGCGCCCGTCATAGCCCACGGCTGCATCGACGGGTGCGAGCAAGAGCAGCATGTCCATTGATGCCGGATCATGGGCCGCGATCAGCCGGCCAAGATTCGACTGCGCTTCCTCGATCCACAGCGTATCGGCGTTCATCGCCAGAAACGGCGCCTCCCCCAGAAGCGGCAGGGCGCGGCGGATGCCGCCGCCGGTCTCCAGCAACGCATCACGCTCGTCCGAGAGGGTGATCGCGGGCGCGCCGTTGCGGGCCGCCAGATGCGCCTCGAT
>NZ_DATGCW010000010.1:0-4066 GCF_035311605.1 Saliniramus sp. | reverse complement strand
CCGATCAATCTGAGCCTGTTCGGCCGTTGCCAGATACTCGGCCTCACGGGCGAACGCTTCTGGGCGATCGATGGCGCGAGCCGCGCGCCGTTGATCCTGCCCGAAGCGCAAGCGTGCGAGACCCGCAGTGGCTTTGCCGCCGTGCCCGTCCCCGGCCTGTTGCCGGCGCTCGACCGGGCCCATTGCCGGCATGGCCGGATACCGCTTTCGCAAATCATTGCGCCCGCGCGACGGCTTGCGGAGGAGGGGTTTGCGATCCCGCCTGCACTCGGGGCGATCTGGCAGGAAAAAGGCGCCGCGCTCGCCGCTGATCCCGGTGCGCGGCGTTTCTATCTGAAGTCTGACGGGACCCCCTACGGTCCCGGAGAGCGTTTCAGGCATCCGGCCCTCGCGCAGCTCCTGGGGGCCCTCGCAGATGATCTGCTAGCACTCGGACGTGACCGTGCCGAGCGGGAGGGGCTTGCACGGCGCATCGCGACATCCGGCGGGTTCGTCACCGCCGGGGATCTTGCGCAGGATGCGACCGGCGACGGCGAAATCCTTCATGGCGCCCTCGCCGGCCATGGCCTTGCAACAATCGGGCGTCAGGGCTGGGGGCATACGCTTGCGCAGATGGCCGCCATCGTCGAGGCCGGTCGGTTCGACCCTTCTGATCCGGATTTCGCCGAGCAGATCGCGCTCACATTGCTCTGCACGCTGGCCGACCGCCCCCAGGAAGTCGGAACGCTCACGCCGAAACCTTTCGGATTGCCGCTGGAGATGCTGTGTGATCCGGATTTCGCGCAGATGCGCGCGGCGCGGATCCGGCAACAGGTGCGTTCCCAGGATACCGGTGCGCGTCTCGTCGCGGCTTTCGGCGCGCCGGGCATACGCGCCGATCGCGATACGACGCATCTGAGCGTGGTCGACGCGGCGGGCAACATGGTCGCGCTGACGGGGTCGATCGGCCCGCATTTCGGCGCCGGCGTCGCCGATCCCGTGCACGGGGTGCTCTTTGCCCATTCCTATCGTATGGCGAGTGATCCGCGCGCGGGCGCGCGCGACGTCACCGAGATGACGCCGACCATCGTGACGGGTGCGGGCGGCCTGCGCCTCGCCATCGGTGCGGCGGGGAGCGAGCGGATACCCGGTGCGGTGATGCAGGTGCTGGTCGGGCGACTGATGCGCGGGCAGGGCCTGCGCGAGGCAGTGGGCGCGCCGCGTTGCAACTGGCTCGGCGGCGCCCTGCGGCTGCATGAGGGCCATCCCGAGGCCGATCGTCTGCGCGCGCGCGGCTATACGATCGTCACGAGCCCACGCGATCATCGCCGGCATCTTGGAATCGTCCAGGCGGTAGAACGCGACGCGACCGGCTGTGCCGGCGCGCCGGATCCCGCCTATGATGGTGCCGCCGCCTGAAGCAGCCTCACCCGGCCATGCGCAAGGTCGGCCAGCCCAGATCGGCGAGCGTCACGATGCGGCTCTCGCGGGCTTCGCTGCCATGCATGAGATGGCCGACGAGATCCTCCTGCGTCGAGCGGCGCGTCAGCATCAGGCAGATCGCCTCGCCATTCGGTGCAAGGCTCGCATGCCAGATCCCCGGCGCCATGCACAGGCCGGTTCCGGCGGGTACGAGGAAGGCGGTGAGGCTGTCCGGATCGGGCTGCTCCGGCTTGCCCGCGAGGCTGCGCCCGACGATATGGATGATCGGCGCGCCGGTCAGCGGCACCACGGCCTGCTCGGTGAACAGATGCATTTCGAGTCGTGTGATTTCCGGTCCGGGATTGCGGTAGCGCACCCAGATGAATTCCGGCGTGCCGCCAGCGGTGTCGAAATCATGCTCGTGACGGAAATCGGTGGCGGCTTCGTGCCAGGACAGGCGCTCGGGCGCTGCATCGGCGAAATCGATATCTCGGCCCAGCATGGTGCCATAGGGAGCGAAGGCTTCGGCTGTGGGTTGCTGCGGTGTCAGGGTCATGGTTTCGCGGGTCATGAGGAGACTCCCGGTCGGGCGCGGATGAGATTGCGCAGGGTGGTGATGGTCGAGGCATCGGCGACGCCGTCGATGCGCCCGGGCCGGAAATGGCGCTGGAAGGCGGTGACGACGGCATGGGTGCGCGGTCCGAATTCGCCGTCGATGGCAAGCGCATAGCCATACATGGCAAACATTGCCTGCAGCGCTTCGATTGGCTGGCCCGTCTCGCCCTGCGCGAAATAACGCCCGTCGATGATCGGCTCGGGCGCGACGAGATGCCCGATACCCGCTTCATGCAGCCGCGCCCAGGGAAACAACTCGCCGGGATCCTGCTTGCGCAACGGCGCCACGTCGGAATGGGCCAGCACGTTCTGTGGTGGAATGCGCCAGCGCGTGCAGATGTCGCGGGCCAAAGCGATCACCGCCTCGATCTGCGTCTCGGGGAAGGGCGGCAGCCCGCCGTCATGGCCGGGATTGGCGATCTCGATGCCAATCGAGCGCGAGTTGATATCGGTCGCGCGTCCCCAGGCGGCTTCCCCCGCATGCCATGCGCGGCGGCTCTCCGGGACGAGCTGGAGCACGCGGCCATTCTCGAAGACGAAATAATGCGCCGAGACCTGTGCGATCGGATTGCACAGCCATTGCAGCGCCTCGCCGCTATCGGGCATGCCGGTATAATGCAGGATCAGCATGTCGCAGGGCGCAGGCATTGCCGCCCTGCCATCGCCCGCATCAGGCTTGCGCTCGCCGTGATTGGGCGAGGGGAAGACCTTCGTGGCGACGGGACTTTCCGGACTTGGCAGGGACATGGCAACTCGTCGTCAGTTTCAAAATCTCCGGCAAGCGATAGGCGCCGCCGGGCGGCCTTGCAAGGGGCCGGGAGTGAGGGCAGTGAGATTGTTCTGCGCCATCAATGGCGGTCCTGCGCTTCATCACGCGGGTGCTTCATTGTGATGCGCCCCTCATTTCCAGCTCCTTTCCACAGGGAAAGGGGAGGCCAGGCGCGGCCTTCATGCGGCAGGGCACACGTGGTCGCGCTACTCCGCTGCCGCGCGGCGCTCCGGATAGAGGCCGAGCAGGCCCTCGTGGCTGGCCTCGCAGATGCCGCGCTCGGTGATCAGGCGGGTGACGAGGCGGGCGGGGGTGACGTCGAAGGCGGGGTTGCCCGCGGGCGAGCCCGGCGCCACGACGCGGATCGTCTCGATCGCACCGGAATCGGTCAACCCGGTAAGATGCGTAACCTCGCGCTCGGCGCGCTCCTCGATCTCGATGCCGCCCACACCGTCATCGATGGTCCAGTCGATCGTGGAAGCGGGTAGGGTGACGTAGAAGGGCACACCGTTGTCACGCGCCGCGAGGGCCTTGAGATAGGTTCCGATCTTGTTTGCCACATCACCGGTGGCCGTGATGCGGTCGGTGCCGGTGATGCACATGTCGACCTTCCCGTGCTGCATCAGATGGCCGCCGGCATTGTCGACGATCACCGTATGCGGTACGCCGTGGCCGCCGAGCTCGTAGGCCGTCAGCGCTGCGCCCTGGTTGCGCGGGCGGGTTTCGTCCACCCAGACATGAACCGGAATGCCCGCATCATGCGCCTGATAGATCGGCGAGAGCGCGGTACCCCAGTCGACGCAGGCGAGCCAGCCGGCATTGCAGTGGGTGAGGATATTGACGGGGCGCCCCGTCTCGCGATGACGCTCGGCGATCAACGTCATCGCATGGGCGCCGATCTGCCGGCACTGCTCGACATCCTCATCACACAACGCGGCCGCCTCGGCGAAGGCGCGATCCGCGCGCCTCGAGGGCGCAACGGCACTGAGGCATCGCTCCATGCGCGCGAGCGCCCAATGCAGGTTGACGGCGGTGGGGCGCGTCGCGGTCAGGCGGCGGATGGCGCCGGCAAGCGAGGCGTCGGAGGGATCGACGCGCATCTGCATGGCGACACCGTAGGCCGCCGTGGCGCCAATCAATGGGGCGCCGCGCACGACCATGGTGACGATCGCCTGAGCGGCTTCCTCCATGTCGCGAAGGCGCAACAATGCAAAGTCGAAGGGCAGCTTCGTCTGGTCAATGACCATGATGCCGTCGCCATCTTCTGCGGGAAAAATCGTG
>NZ_DATGCW010000009.1:0-20542 GCF_035311605.1 Saliniramus sp. | reverse complement strand
CACAACCCGTCCTCGATCCGCAGCTGTCTCGAATATGCCCGCACCAATGCCCGCGCCGTGCGCACGGCGCTGACGGCGGAGATGTGGGAGACCATCAACGATGCCTGGCTGCAACTGAAGAACAGCCGTGGCAACGACATGGATCGCGACGCGTTTTCCGACTTCCTCGAATTCACCAAGACCGTCTCGCTGCATTTCGACGGCTCGGCCTATCGGACCATGCTGCGCAACGACGCTTATTACTTTACCCGGCTGGGTGTCTCGATCGAGCGCGCCGACAACACCGCGCGCATTCTCGACGTGAAATATCATGTGTTGCTGCCCGAGACCGAGCGCGTGGGCGGTTCGCTCGATTATTTTCAATGGACGACGATCCTGCGCGAGGTGCAGGCGCATACGGCCTATCACTGGGTCTATCGCGAGGCGGTGAAGCCGTGGCACGTGGCTGATCTTCTGATCCTGAACCGGCAGATGCCGCGTTCGCTGGCCTGCTGTTACGAGTCTCTCGTGCGTCATCTCGATCTGATCGCCGACATCTATGGACGGCGCGGGCGCTCGCAGCGCCTCGCCGCCACGACTTCCGCCCGGCTCGGCGCCTCGCGGATCGAGGAAGTGTTCGGTCACGGCTTGCATGAATGGGTCGGTGAGTTCATCGTCGAGAACAACAGGCTCGGTGCCGAGATCACGGAGCAATATCTGATCTGACCCGTCGCCACGGCCCTGATCTGGCGCATCCGCCCCGGAGGTTACATGCGCGTTCGCATCGAACACGAAACCCATTACGAATACGATTCGCCGATCCGCGCCCTGATCCAGATTCTGCGGATGACGCCGCGCGCACATGAGGGGCAGCATGTGCGGCGCTGGCGCATCGAGCCGAGCATCGATGGCCAGCTGCGCCGTTCCGAGGATGCGCTGGGCAATATCGTGCATCATTTCTCTGCAGAATCGGGCGCCGAGGCGCTGACCTTGCGGGTCACCGGGGAGGTCGAGACTTTCGATACCAACGGCATCGTCAAAGGTGCCGTGACGCGCGCGCCCGATCTCTATTTCCTGCGCGACACGCTGCTTACGGAGACCGACGAAGCCCTGCGGGCTTTTGCGGCGGAGGTGGCGCAATACGACCGGAACGATGTTCTCGGCACGCTGCATCGGCTGATGAACGCGATCAATAGCGAGGTCGCCTTCGACACCCAGCCGACGCTGGTCTCGACGACGGCGCATGAGGCTTTCGCCATGCGCAAGGGCGTGTGTCAGGATCTGAGCCATATCTTCATCGGCTGCGCCCGATCCCTCGGCATTCCGGCGCGCTATGTCTCGGGTTATTTCGTGCGTATCGACGGTGTGACCGATCAGGATGCCGGCCATGCCTGGGCGGAGGCGAAGGTGCCGGGTCTTGGCTGGGTCGGTTTCGATCCGGCCAACGGGATCTCGACCACGGATGCGCATGTGCGTATCGCGATCGGCCTCGATTACCTGGGGGCGGCGCCCATCAGGGGCAGCCGCTGGGGTGGCGGTGGCGAGAGCATGGCGGTAAAGCTTGTCGTCGAAGATGCCGACGGGGCGGTTCAGAGCCAGCGGCAGAGCCAGGATTGAGGGCCCCACAAGGAGCACCCGCCATGACCTATTGCGTCGGTTTGCTGCTCGATCAGGGCATGGTCCTGATCGCGGATACGCGCACCAATGCCGGCCTCGACAATGTTTCGACCTATCGCAAGCTCAAGATCATCGAAAGGCCCGGCGCGCGCGTGCTGGCCCTGGCTTCGGCTGGCAATCTCTCGATGTCGCAATCCGTCGTCGGACTCCTCGAAGAGGGGGTCGAGGACGCGGAGACCGGGACGCTCCAGAAGCTGGAGGATGCAGGCAGCCTGTTCCAGGCGGTCCAGCTCGTGGGGCGCGCGGTGCGGCAGGTGCGATCCATCCATGAGCCGGGACTGAAGGAGGCCGGACTCTCCTTCGATGTGTCCTTCCTCTTCGGCGGCCAGATCGCCGGGGAGCCGATGCGGCTGTTCATGGTCTATGCCGCCGGCAATTTTATTGAATGCGGGCAGGATGCGCCTTTCCTGCAGATCGGTGAACACAAATACGGCAAGCCCATCCTCGATCGCGCGGTGGGCTATGACAGCGATCTCTACGACGCGCTCAAGATCGGCCTGATCTCGATGGATTCGACCATGCGCTCCAATCTCGGTGTGGGCTTGCCGATCGATATCGCCGTGATCCGGCGGGACGCGCTCGAGGCCGAGCTAGTGCACCGCATCGAGGCCGGGGAGACCTATTTCCACGATCTGCGCGAGCGCTGGTCCGCTGCCCTGCGCGCGGCCCATATGGCGATCCCGCGCCCGCCCTACGGCCAGAAGCGCTGAGCCGGTCCGCCTCATGCGCGCGCGGGTGGCTGATCACAGCTGCGCTCGCCCCACCAGCACCTGCCCCACCAGCACCTGCCCCACCCGTGCTCGCGCAGCGCAGCTTGACCAATATCAATGCATGATCCCGGTCCGAGGCGGAATGTGACGTTGAGGCAGGTCAGCCGGCGCCCAGCGCCAGCCGCTGCGCAGGCACGGCATCCCCCACAACCACCTGTCCACGAGGGAGAGAGATCATCATGCTCACCGCCAAGGACGTCATGACCAGCGAAGTCGTCACCGTAAAGCCGGATACGGCCGTGCAGGACATCGCGCAATTACTCTATTCCCAGCGCATCAGCGGCGTTCCCGTGGTCGATGCGCAGGAGAAGGTCGTCGGGATGGTCAGCGAGGGTGATCTGATGAGCCATGTCGGCGCTGTCGGTGATGCGCCGCCCAAGCGCTCCTGGTGGCTGCGTCTGCTTGGTGATGCCCCCGATACCGCCGAGAATTACACGCGCAGCCATGGGCGCACGGCGCAGGACGTGATGTCACGCAAGGTGCTCTCGGTCAGCGAGGATACTCCGCTCGGCGATATCGCGCGGCTGCTCGAGAAGAACCGCATCAAGCGGGTCCCGGTTCTGGCCGGCGGCAAGCTCGTGGGGCTGATTTCCAGGGCCAACCTGCTGCGTGGTCTGGCCGTGGCGAAGCCGCAGCAAGCATCGATCACGGCCGATGACCGCGCGCTCGGCGACGCGATCACGAAGGAATTGCGCAAGCATCCCTGGGGGGCCTTTACCAATGTCATCGTGCAGGATGGTGTCGCGCATCTATGGGGCTTCATCGATGCCGAATCCGAGCGCCGCGCCATCACGCTGATCGCGGAAGAGACGCCGGGCGTGCGCGGCGTCGAGGATCATCTCACCTTCCGCCCGGTCTACGAGGGCTGATCGTGCTCACAGGCTGATCAGCGCCACCGCGAGGATCAGCGCGAGGATGACCAGTCCCGAGACCCGCCACGGGAGGAGGAGGCGCTCCAGCGCCTCCGCCGGGGCGATGACGCGCAGGACGCGGCGCCATTCATGTGCCTGCGGCACCGGCGGTTCCATCTCGGTGACGGCCCGGATCATCCGGATCGCCCCGCGCTCCAGTGGTACGGCGATATCGCCCTCCGGGATAGCCGGCGAAGGGATCCGCCCGGCGAGCGGGGGGCTGAGCGCGAGCCCTGTGAGCGCAAGCGCCACGAGGACCGGCCAGATCCCGTCGATGATCGCGCCCGCACCGGCGAGATAGCCGAGCGGGCGCGGATCGAAGGCGCTCCATGCCAGCCATGGCAGGATCAGGGCACACAGCCCCATGACGATGACAGGCCCCGCCATCAGCGCCGGCGGGCGCGCCGCATCCGCTTCCACGCGCGCGCCGAGCACAAGATAGCGCAACAGGATCAGGCTGGTGCCGATCCCCGATGCGGTGACGAGCCAGAGCGTGAACCCCTCGAAAGCCGGCTTCACCGCCATCTTGGCCAGAGCCCCGCCCGTTCCGGGCAATCCCGCCACCGAGGCGCAGATTATGGCGATGCCGGCCAGAAGCGCGCGCCGCGCGCCGCCACGCGTCGCCGCGAGCAGGCCGACGCTGAGGAAGAGCGCCGCCTTGGCGAAACCGTGATGCATGGCATAGTAGCCCGCAGAGGCGAGGGCCTGCGGATCGGAAGCGGCGATGCCGGCGCCGATCACGGCGATGACGAGCCCCATCTGGCTCACCGTGGAATAGGCCAGCACGGCCTTCAGATTGCTCTGGGTCAGCCCGAGCAGAACGGCGAGATAGGCGCTCGCAAGGCCGATGATCATGAGCACGGTGCCGGTTTCGACCGCGCCTTCGGGCATGAACCGGATCAGGCCGATGATGCCGGCCTTGACGATGGCGCCTGAAAGCACGGCGGAGGCCGGTGTCGGCGCTGCCGGATGGGCGAGCGGCAGCCACAGATGCAGCGGCATCATGCCCGCCTTGAGGCCGAAACCGATGATGATCAGCGTGATGGCCAGCCCCTGCGTGACGGGGCGCAGCGTCCCCTCGCCGGCAGGCGCACCGAGCGTTGCACGCAGATCGGCGATCAGGAGGCTGTCGGCGCCGGATACGGCAATGACGAAACCGGTCAGCAGCATGGCTTCGCCAAAGATCGCGAGCGTGATATAGATCCGCGCCGCGCGCAGGGCTTTCGCCGTGCCTTCATGCACCACGAGGAAATACGAGGCGAGGGAGACGGCGGCGAAAGAGACGTAGAAGGTCACCGCATCGGCGGCGAGGAAGACGCCGAGATTGCCCGTCAGCGTCAGGCACCAGAAGCCGGTGAAGACGGCGGGTTTGCGCGGCGCTTTCATGTAGGCGAGCGCATAGAGCCCCGCCGCGAGCCAGATCGCCGCCGTCATGCCCAGCAATGTCAGGCCAAGCGTATCGGTCTTCAGGACAACGCCGAGCAGCACGTCCGGCGCCAGCGTCGTCCCGTCGGCAGGGCGCGCGAGCGCGAGCAGGAGGGCGGGGAGCGGCGCCAGCGGCAGCAGCCGCAGGGGTTTTTCGCGCAGGCCCGGAAGGCCCGCCAGCGCGCCGACCAGAAGCGGCCAGATCAGGATCAGCATGGGCCAGACCGGCCCCTGCGGCCAGAACGGGATCACGGCGGTGTCAGGTGTCATCATGGCCAATAATCCCGCTCCACGATGAGGGTGGCCCAGGCCAGCGGACTGAGATCCCAGCCTGCGAACAGGCCGACCGCGATGGCCGCGATCCCGGTGATCACCGCTGGCGCGATGATGCCGAGCGGGCGCTCGCCGGGGCGGCTGTCATCCTGCGCCTCGCCGAACCAGATCCGGTAGAGCAGGGGCAGGAAATAGGCCGCGTTCAGGAGCGTCGAGGCCGCGAGCACCCCGATCACCCAGGGCGCACCGGACTGGATGCCGCCGATGCCGATATAGATCTTGCTGACGAAGCCCGCCAGCGGCGGCAATCCGATCATGCCGAGCGCCCCGAGCGAGAAACAGACTGCGGTGAAGGGCATGCGCGCGCCGACACCGTTCAGCTGATCGATGCGCTTGATGCCGGCGCGTTCGTCGAAAATGCCGGCGCAGAAGAACAGGGTGATCTTCATCAGCCCCTGATGCACCAGATGGGCGAGCCCCCCGATCGCCGCATAGGGGCCGGCCAGAGCCATGCCGAGGATGATATAGGAGACCTGGCTGACGGTGGAATAGGCCAGCCGCTTCTTGATCTCGTTCTGCTGCAGGGCGCGCAATGAGCCGAAGATGATGGTGACCGAGGCCAGAATCGCGAGCGGCAAACCGACGCCGAGCTCCGTCACGAGGCTGATCCCGAACACGTCGTAGATGACGCGCACGAACCCGAAGGCTCCGGCCTTGACCACGGCGACGGCGTGCAGGAGCGCGCTCACCGGCGCCGGCGCGGCCATGGCCGAAGGCAGCCAGCCATGCAGCGGCACCAGCGCTGCCTTCACCCCGAGCCCGGTGACGAAAAGCGCGAAGATGATCCGCAGGCTGGTATCGTCCAGAAGCCGCAGATCCGCCGCGCGGGCGAATTCGATCGGCCCGGTGGCGCTCTCCAGCCAGATGATCGCGATCAGAAGCACGCCGCTCGCCGGCAAGGCATAGAACAGATACGAGCGCCCGGCGGCGATCGATTTCTCGTCCTGCTTGTGCACCACGAGCGGCCAGGTGCTCAGCGTCAGAAGCTCGTAGAAGATGAAGAAGGTGACGAGCGTGCCCGACAGCGCGATTCCCGTCGTGGCGAAGACGCACAGGCTGAAGAAGCCGAAGAAGCGCGAGAGATCGGGTTTTGGGCCGAAATAGGCGATGGCGTAGATCGTGGTCAGAAGCCAGAGAACGGCGGAAAGCGTGACGAAGAGCAAAGACAGCGCATCGACGCGCAAGAGCAGATACAATCCCGGCACGAATTCCAGCCGCGCCTCGTAGAGCGCACCGCCGGCCACCTCGCTCAGCATGAAGACGATCAGGCCGAGCTTGACCAGAGCACCGCCGAGATTGAGCCCGTTGCGCCAGCCGGCATTCTCCTGCGCGATGAAGAAGGTCGCGATCGCCGGAATCAGGGAGGTGATGAGGATCAGGACGGGGAGCAACGCCGTCATTCCAGCCCCTCCACCGCCGCGCCGGGACGCCCGATCCGGATGAAGGCGAAGGGGCCGGCGGAGAGAATGCCGAGCAGGATGGCGGCGAGCGCGAGCACCAGTGGCGCCGCCTGACGCGCCCGCGAGACGGCTCCGGGCACCGGTGCATCCGCGTCGGGCAGGGCGAAGGCGAGGGCGAGGGGGCGATAGAGATAGGCCGCCGCGAGCAGGCCGGCGACGATCAGCATCAGCGCCCAGAAGGGCTGACCGGCGGCGAAGGAGGCCGTCATCATCAGGTATTTAGCGGTGAAGCCCCCGCTCGGCGGCAGGCCCATCAGCGTGATGGCGGCGAGTGCGAAGGCGAAGACCGTCATCGGCATGGCGCGCACGATCCCCTTCATCCCCGGCAGCCGGTCATGCCCGATCGCCTCGATGATCAGGCCGGCGCACAGAAACATCGACGCCTTGGCCATGGCATGCGAGAGCGCGTGGAAGACCGCCCCGCTCCAGGCCCCCGCAGCCCAGGGCTGGGCCGCCGAGGTGCCGCCGGCCAGCGGGAAGACGAAGAAGAGATAGCCGAGCTGTGCCACGGTCGAATAGGCAATGATCAGCTTCAGCCGGTTCTGGTGCAGCGCCAGCAGCGAGCCGTAGATCATGGCGAGCGCCCCGAGCCCTCCCAGCAGCGTCAAAACGCCGGTGCCGGCGATATCCGGTGCAGCCTCGAACCAGAAGCGCAGCAGGATATAGAAGGACGCCTTCGGCACGAGCCCCGAGAGCATGGCGCTGGCCGGTGCCGGGGCGCCGGAATGGGCCGGCGGCAGCCAGGAATGAAAGGGAAACAGCGCCGTCTTCGCCGCAAGCCCGGCGGTGATCGCAGCCGCCGCGACGATATCACCCGGCGCGTTCCCGACACGGGCGGCGAGCAACGCGATGTCGAGGGTGCCGTGGGCCGCGTAGAGCAAAGCCGCACCGAGCAGATAGAGCAGCGAGCCCATCAGCGCGAACATCATGTAGCGCAGGGCTGCCGCGAGCGTCTCGCGCTTGCCCTCGATCCCGACCAGCGCTACGGCGACGAGGGTCAGGAGTTCGAGCCCCACATAGAGATTGAACAGATCGCCCGAGAGGAAGATCGCATTCAGCGCGCCCCAGAGCAGCAGCGCCAGCGGCCAGAAGGTATAGGCGCCGCGCCGCTCAGTCGCGCCCGCTCCGAAGGGCTTGCCCGCAACGGCGAGGATGGCGCCCATCACCAGCGCCGTCGTGGTGATGAAGCCGGCGGCAAGCCCGTCGGCGCGCAACTGAATCCCGAGCGGCGGCTCCCAGCCGCCGATGGCGAGGGTGAAGTCGCCGTCCCCGGCAATGATGACGAGCAGGGTCACGATGCCGATACCCGTGGCGGTCATCGTGGCCAGCGCGATCCCAGCGCCGCGCCGGCCCGTCACCATGGCGGCGAGGGCGCCGAAGAGTGGCGCGGTGAGGATCAGCGCGAGCGCGATGGCGGGGGAGAGTGCGGAATCGGTCACGGCGCGTCCTCGCTGCCGTCTTCATGCGTCTCGTCCTCGGGCAGGGCCCCGCTCTGCGCCAACCGCGCATGGGCGACGATCAGCGCGAGCGCCAGCGCGGTGGCTGCGAGCGCCACGACGATGCCGGTGATGATCATCGCCTGCGGCACCGGATCGGCCCCCGCCGCCGGATCGCGATAGGCGCTGGCGCCGAAGAGAAGGAAGATGCCCGAGCCGATCACGTTGAAGGCGAGTACCCGCCGGATCAGGCGGCGATGCGCCACGAAACCATAGAGCCCGAGCCCGATCAGGACCGCGCCGCACAGGCCGTAGAGCAGGGAAGCGGATGGCGCGATCATCGCTTCTCTTCCCCTTCCGGCGGGCCGAAGATCAGCATGGCGAGCGTCGCCGCGATGGAGAGCGTCAGCACCGCCTCGACGGCGAGGATCAGCCAGCCGGCATGTGCGGGCGGAAAGACGAGGAACGCACCTGCGAACACGCCCGCCACGGCAAGCGCCAGAAAGATCACGGGGCCGATCACGAGCGCGGCGCGCAGGGCGCGATCAGCCACGCGCGGGGCCTGCATCAGCCCGGCCATGATGGTGACGATCCACACGGCCGCGAGCACCGTCCCGCCCTGGAAGGCGCCACCGGGCTGCTTGCTTCCGGCCCAGACGAGATAGATCCCGACCAGCAGCCCGATCGGCGGGAGAATGCGCCCGAACTGGGCCAGAACCCCGCCCGGTCGCGTCACATGCCGCAAGCCGGCCCGCCCGCTCCAGGCGTCATCGCGCGCCAGCGTCCAGACACCCAGCAGTGCCGCGAGCAGCACGATGCTCTCCAGAAGCGTGTCCCAGCCCCGGAAATTCAAGAGTACCGCCGTGACGGGGTTTTCCGCCCCCGCATCGGCGAGATTGGCCGTGACGCGGCTCTGTAATCCCCGTGGTTCGGGCAGGGTGAGGAAGGCATGCGCGACGAGGGCCGTCACGACGAGGCTCGCCAGTCCCGTTGCGATCGTCTTGCCTTCCAGGACGGGCGCGGGTTCCGGCGCATCGATGTTGCGCATGATCCGTGACAGCGCCGCGAGCAACAGCACCCCGGTCAGCCCCGCTCCGATCGCGGCTTCAGCCAGCGCGACATCGATGGCGCCCAGCCGTAACCAGGCGATGGCGATGAGGATGCCGTAGACGATGAAGAAAACCACCGCCATGAAGGCCGCGCGTCCGAAAACCGCCGCGCCGGCGACGGCCAGGATGAGCAGGCACAGGGTCAGATCGAAAAGCGAGGCGATCATCTCCGGCGCGTCTCCCCGTCACCGGTCGCGTCCGTGGGCGATCGCGGTTCCTCCCCCAGATCCGCCGGTGCCGCGACGCGGGCGACGAGCTGCGCCGTCGCGCCGGCGGCGAGGATGGCGAGCGCCCAGATCAGCACCAGCTTGAACAGATCGGCAAGGCCCGGCATTTGCACGGTCAGACCCAGCGCGATCAGGCCGAGACCGAGATTGTCGGCCTTGGTGAGGGCGTGCAGGCGGCTATGGGTATCGGGAAAGCGGATCAGGCCGAGCGTCCCGGCTGCGAAGAAGATGAGCCCCGCCGCCGTCATCACGATGGTGAAGAGATCGCTCATCAAGGCGCCTCGTCAGCTTGTGCCGCGTCCGGTTGCGCATCATCTTCCGGATCGCCGCGCCCCGAACCGCGTACGCTCTTGACGAAGGCGATGGCCGCGAGCGCCGCGAGCAGGGCGAGGACCAGGGCGACATCAAGCATCGCCCATTCCTGCGTCGCGGCGGCGAGCAGCAGAATGGTCGCGACGCCGCCGCTGCCAACGAGCTGCGCCGCCATCATCCGGTCCGCCTGATCAGGCCCGCGCCAGACGCGCCACAGCGCGCCGCCGATGGTCAGGAGCATGCCGGTGGCGAGGAGGAGATACCAGCTGCTCACTCCGCCTCCCGGTGGTTTGCGTCGTTGCGCAGGGCCCGTTCGAAGGCCGCCTCCTCGTGCGCGATCTGCCCGGCGATATCCTGCCCGGTATCGAGCATATGAATCAGCAGCCGGTCGCCCTTCGCGCCGGCGACGAGGGTGCCCGGCATCAGGCTGAACTCACCCCCGAGCGCCACCTTGCCGCCATCCGGCAGGCGCGTGCGCACGATCTTCCAGCCCGGAGTGAGCGGCATGCGCGGATCGAAGACCCGGCGCGCCACATCGACACCGCCCATCAGCGAGCGCCAGAGGAAGCCCGGCAGCATCACCACGAGCGGCCACAAGGCCAACCCGGCGCGCGGCGGCATCAACATGAGGCTCAGCGCCGTCGCCGCGAGGGCCGCGACGCCACCGATGGCGAGCCCGCCGGGATCGGCGCCCGTCAGAATCAGCCAGATCGCGGCGAGGAATCCCGCGCGCTTGGCGATGATCAGACCCCGTTTCGGCGTCACGTTACCCCCTTGGTGCCTGCCGCTCGCAATTGATCCGATTCGAAGCGTAGCCGATGCAAAACCCCGCGCAAGCCGTCAGGGTTCCGGATCGCGCGATTCAACAAGCCTTTCGCAAGGCGCTCGTGGCACTATCGTGAAAACGAATCGGAGGAAATGCCATGGTTGAAAAGACTCCGGCGCGAGAGGGTTCCGGCGGCGCCGATCCCCAGAACGATGCCCATATCGCCTCGCCCTCCTACCGTCTCGCTGCGCTGGACGAGGATTTCCTGCTCGGCGATTCCATGCGCGGCGTGCGCTTCATGCTGGAATACGCCAAGGCCGAGCAGCTCTTGCGGGAATGGGGGGTACGTTCCACCATCGTGGTCTTCGGCAGTGCCCGTGTGCGGCCCGACGGGCCCGGTCGCCAGTCGTACTGGCATGCCCAAGCGCGCGAATTCGGGCGGATCGCCTCGCAGCGCGGCGGAGCCCTGCATACGGCAGCGGAAACGCGCGACAACGTCATCGCCACTGGTGGCGGTCACGGTATCATGGGTGCGGCCAATCGCGGTGCGCACGAGGCCGGTGCACCCTCGATCGGCTTCAACATCACCCTGCCGCGCGAGCAGGAGCCCAATCCCTGGGCGACGCCGGAACTCACCTTCCGCTTCCACTATTTCGCGATCCGCAAGATGCACCTCGCCATGCGGGCCAATGCGCTGGTGATCTTTCCCGGCGGATTCGGCACGCTCGACGAGTTGTTCGAGCTGCTCACCCTGGTGCAGACCAGGAAGGCCCCGCGCCTGCCGATCGTGCTCTTCGACGAGGCCTATTGGCGGGCAGTGGTCAATCTCGAGGTGCTGGCCGAGCACGGCATGATCGCTCCGACCGATCTCGACCTGTTCAGCTTCGCCGACGACGCGGAAGCCGTCTGGTCGACACTCGTCGCAGCCGGCCTGAAGGCCCATGCCGGCCCGCTCGAAGCGCAGGAAAAAAGCGGCGGGCTTACCTGAGACCCCGACGCCCGTTTTCGAAATTGCTGCCCTTGGCCGCAGTCATTGCATTTCTGCGCAGCCGCGTTCAGCCACCCAACCGCTTCTTGCGCTGCGCGAGCGTGCGCAGGCGCAGGGCGTTGAGCTTGATGAAGCCCTCCGCGTCGCGATGGTCATAGGCGACGGCACCTTCCTCGAAGGTCACCAGATCCTGATCGTAGAGCGAGAACGGGCTTGTGCGGCCGATGACGATGACATTGCCCTTGTAGAGCTTGAGACGGACCTCGCCGGTGACGAATTCCTGGCTCTTGTCGATCAGACCCTGCAACAATTCGCGCTCGGGCGAGAACCAGAAACCGTTATAGATCAGCTCCGCATAGCGCGGCATCAGCTCGTCCTTGAGGTGCGCCGCGCCGCGATCGAGGGTGATCGATTCGATGGCGCGATGCGCCGTGATCAGGATGGTGCC
Organism: Saliniramus sp.; assembly: GCF_035311605.1. Lineage (NCBI taxonomy): Bacteria > Pseudomonadati > Pseudomonadota > Alphaproteobacteria > Hyphomicrobiales > Salinarimonadaceae > Saliniramus > Saliniramus sp. Next base: position 8,701 of record NZ_DATGCW010000009.1, on the reverse strand, counting down.
GCCCGGCGTCTCGTACATGCCCCGGCTCTTCATGCCGACGAAGCGGTTCTCGACCAGATCGAGCCGCCCGATGCCGTTCTCGCGGCCGAGCTGGTTGAGGTGTTCGAGCATGCTGGCGGGGGAGAGCTTCTCGCCGTCGATGGAGACGGGATCGCCCTCCTCGAAGCCGATGGTGATCACCGTCGGCTCATCGGGCGCCTCTTCAGGGCCGATCGTGCGCGAATAGACGTAATCGGGCACCTCGTCGGCGGGATCTTCCAGCACCTTGCCCTCGGAGGAGGTGTGCAGGAGATTGGCATCGACCGAGAACGGCGCCTCGCCGCGCTTGTCCTTCGCAATCGGAATCTGGTGCTGCTCGGCGAATTCGATCAGCTTCGTGCGCGACAGAAGGTCCCATTCACGCCACGGCGCAATCACCGTGACATCGGGCTTGAGCGCATAATATGCCAGTTCGAAGCGCACCTGGTCGTTGCCCTTGCCGGTGGCGCCGTGGGCCACCGCATCGGCGCCGACCTTCTCGGCGATCTCGATCTGCTTCTTCGAGATGAGCGGGCGGGCGATGGAGGTGCCGAGCAGATAGACGCCCTCGTATTCCGCATTGGCGCGAAACATCGGGAAGACGTAATCGCGCACGAATTCCTCGCGCAGATCCTCGATGAAGATGTTCTCTTCCTTGATGCCGAGCAGCAGCGCCTTCTGGCGTGCGGGCTCGAGCTCCTCGCCCTGGCCGAGATCGGCAGTGAAGGTCACCACCTCGCAGCCATAGGTCGTCTGAAGCCATTTCAGGATGATCGAGGTGTCGAGGCCGCCGGAATAGGCCAGCACCACTTTCTTCACGCGCTTGTCGGTCATGGACGGTCTCGAACTTGTTTTCGCCGAATTTCATCGGGAGGGGTGATGGCTGTGTTTATAAGCACAAGCGGCCCGGACGCAACCGCGAAGGACGCAACCCGCTTGCGGGTTTCGCCGTTAGCCTTCACCCTGTGCAGATCGATTCGAAGGATGCCCTCATGGCGCGCACTCCGGTCATCGAATTCTGGTATGAATTCGCCTCGACCTATTCCTACCTCTCTGCCATGCGCATCGAGGAGGCGGCGCGCGAGGCCGGCGTCGTCGTGCGCTGGCGCCCGTTCCTGCTGGGGCCGATCTTTTCCACGCAGGGCTGGAACACCTCGCCGTTCAATCTCTACCCCGCCAAGGGGCGCTACATGTGGCGCGACATGGCGCGCGAGGCTGCCCGGATCGGCCTGCCGCTGGTCAAGCCCGCACCCTTCCCCCAGAACAGCCTGACGGCGACACGGGTGGCGCTCCTCGGCGCGGACGAGCCCTGGGGGCCGCAATTCACCCGTGCCGTCTATCGCACCGAATTCGGCGAAGGCCGCTCCATCGAGGAACCCTCCGCCGTGCGCGCGATTCTGGAGACCTGCGGCCTCGATCCGGACGTGATCATGAAGGCGGCCACCGGTGACGCCAATAAAACCCGGCTGCGCGCGCTGACTGAAGAAGCCCGCTCGCGCCACATCTTCGGCGCTCCGACCTTCTTCAGCGAGGATGGCGAGATGTTCTGGGGCAATGATCGCCTTGAGGCAGCCTTGGCCTGGGCGACGGGGGAACGACCGGGCGATTTGCGGTAGGCGCTTCATCTGCGATTGTATTTTTGGGGGTTTCGCGGTTCATCTTTCGGACCTGCGACGTTTTAACCTGAAATTCACGGCCTTGCCGCAGCGTGAAACGTCCCTGAAAAGGGCGTTTCGCGGAGTGTCCCTTGGCTCGAATTCGAACCGACAAGCGAATGACCTGGCGCAGCCGCCCGCTGCAGCCGACGACCTTGCCCGTCATCGTCGCGCTCGTGGTCATCGTGGCGGCCTGGATCTTCGCCGAGCATCAGGCCCGGACTCTCGCCCAACAGAGCATGCGCGCGCAGGTGCTCGACAAGGTCAGCGTCATCCGCGCCAAGCTCGAAGGCGGCATCAACGCCAATGTCCAGCTGGTGCGTGGCCTCGTCACCGTGATCGAGAGCGAGCCCGATCTCGATCAGGCGCGTTTCGACAGCCTCGCATCGAGTCTCATCCGGGGCGACAACGAACTGCGCAATATCGCTCTCGCGCCCGATCTCGTGGTCAACATGGTCTATCCGCTCGTCGGCAACCGCGCCGCTCTGGGCCTTGATTACAGCAAACCCGGTCCGCAGCGGGAGGCCGCCCTGCGCGCCAGGGATACGGGCCGTCTGATCCTCGCCGGACCGGTCGATCTGGTTCAGGGCGGTCGGGGCTTCATCGGCCGCTTCCCGATCTTCATATCCGATGAAGACGCCGACCCGCGTTTCTGGGGCATTGCCGCAGCGGTCATCGATGCCGACAAGCTCTATTGGCAGAGCGGATTGTGGAACAGTGATCTCGACATTGCTCTCATGGGGCGTGACGGCAGCGGTGCACGCGGCGACGTGTTCTTCGGAGACGCGGACGTCATCGAGCAGGACCCCGTCTATGTCGACGTGATCCTGCCGACCGGAACCTGGCGTCTCGCGGCCACTCCGCCCGGCGGCTGGCGGCACGACATGGCGCATATCTGGGCGCTGCGCCTTCTGATCGTGATCGCGGGCGCCATCATCATCCTGCCGATCTGGTTCGCCGGACGCCTTATGGGCGAGCGGCAGGCCCACATGCAGACGCTGGCGCATCGCGAGGAAGAGATGCGGCTGCTCTCCCAGCGTCTCGAACTGGCGCTCACCACCTCCGAAATCGGCATCTGGGAGCTCGATCTGCACACCGGCGAGCTGATCTGGGATCAGCGTATGCACGAGCTCTACGATGTCGCGCCGGGCGCAGCGCGCCATGTTGATATCTGGCGTGAGCGCCTGCATCCCGATGATCTGGCGCGGGCCGAAGAGGAATTGCGCGAATGCATCGAGGAAACGGGACGCTACGAGACCGAATTCCGCATCATGACACGCAGCGCAGAGGTCCGCTGGATCCGCGCCATCGCGACGATTCAGGCTGATGCCGACGGACAGCGCAGGCTCGTGGGCGTGAACTGGAATGTCTCGCGCGACCATGCGCTGACCGAGGACATCACCCGCGCCAAGGAACTCGCCGAAGCGCGCTCTCGTGCGCTCGAGCAGGCCAAGGGGCGCATCGAATACAATGCCCTGCATGACTCGCTGACGGGTCTGCCCAATCGCCGCTATCTCGACCGGGTCCTGCTCGGCAAGGCCGGGCCGGGTGTCGCGCAGATCATCGATGGAGGGGAGGCGATTGCCGGATATGGCGGCGAAACGCGATTGGCCCTGCTTCATGTCGATCTCGACCGCTTCAAGCAGATCAATGACACGCTGGGCCATGCAGCCGGTGACGCCATGCTGGTCCATGCGGCCGAGGTGCTGCGTTCCCAGACGGATGCGGACATGTTCGTGGCCCGCGTCGGCGGTGACGAATTCGTTGTCTTCTGCACCAATCGCGATGAGGCTGCCCTGTCGGCGCTCGCCGGACGGATCGTCGAGGCCATGCGCCGCCCGGTCGTCTTCGAGGGGCATGAATGCCGCTTCGGCGTCAGTATCGGCATCGCGCACGGCGCGCGTTGCGTCAGCGGCGACGAATCCGTCGGCAAGCGGCTGCTCGTCAACGCCGATATTGCGCTCTATCGGGCCAAGAGCCGCGGGCGCGACCGCTATGAATTCTTCACGCAGGCGCTGCAGGCGGAAATCGTCGAGACCAAGAAGCTCGCCGACGACATCCTGCGCGGCATGGAGAATCACGAATTCGAGGCTTTCTATCAGCCGCAATTCGATGCGCGCAGCCGCGACATCGTCGGCGTCGAGGCGCTGGTGCGCTGGCGCCATCCCATCCTCGGCCTGCTGGCGCCGGATCGCTTCATGCGGGTGGCCGAGGAGCTCAACGTCGTCACCGCGATCGATCGCCTCGTTCTGGAGCAGGGGCTGCGTGACCATGCCGCCTGGCGTGAGGCGGGACTCGTCATTCCCAAACTCTCGGTCAACGTCTCGGCCCGGCGCCTGCATGACGAGGAACTGATCGCACAGCTCGGCGGAATGGATATCGCGCCGGGTGTGGTCGCCTTCGAACTGGTCGAATCGATCTTTCTCGATGAGGAGGACGAGGTTGCGATGGCCAATATCGAAGCCATCAAGGGGCTGGGCATCGATATCGAGATCGATGATTTCGGCACCGGCTACGCCTCCATCGTCAGCCTGATGAAGTTGCAGCCGGCGCGCCTCAAGATCGACCGGCAGTTCATCGCGCCGATCCTGGATTCGACCCGCCAGCGCAAGCTGGTACGCTCCATCGTCGATATCGGCGCCTCGCTCGGCATCGGCATCGTTGCCGAAGGGGTAGAGACGATGGATCACGCCACGGCCCTGCAGCGTATGGGATGCGACGTGCTGCAAGGCTATGCCTTCGCCCGCCCGATGACGGCGGCGACTCTGACCGGCTTTGCGCGCGGACAGCAATGGCGTGTCGCACCCGTGGCCCGCTCGGACGAGGGCCCGAAGGACGTCATCGCCCGGGTGCAGCGCGCCGCCGGTGCCTGAGCGCCGTCATTCGCCGCCGTAGAGCCAGCGCCCGTCCGCGCGGAACGCCGCGCGCGAATCATCCCGATTGTAGAACATGTGACCGCCCGGATACTGCGCCTCGCGCAGCCGCTCGCCCGGTCCGAAGGGGCGCAGCTGGCGCAGCACCAGATGCGTCTCGAAATAGGGTGTGACGAGATCGGTCAGCCCGTGCACGACCAGCACGTCGAAGGCGGGATCGAGCGCCATCGAACGCGCCAGAGCCGTGAGCGCTTCAGGCTGGCGTCGCCCCGAGCCGAAATCCCAGGCCCGGTTGACGCCGTTATTGAGCAGGATGTAGCGGCGCTTCGGCAGCCAGTCGAGGCGTGTGGCATAGAGATCGAGCATGGCGCGGGTCAGCGGCGCCGTCATGGCGTCGAGCACGGGTTCACTCGCACGCGAGAATGCGGCTTGCGGGAACGGATCGTCACTGGTCACGCCGGTATCGTAGATGCTGGCGATGCGCTGATCGTCACGGGCGAATTCACGGGCGAAAACCTGCACGTCGAGCCGCCCGCCATGGCGGGACACGAAATCCGGATCAAGCCCGGTGAGGTCACTCACATTCTCCACGATCCTCGCCACCGCCGCCGCGTCGCCAGGGCCGCGCAGAAGGTCGGCGAGGAATGCGCCCTCGGCATAGTCTTCCGCCGCGCGTAGTCTTTCCATGTCGATCCCGCCATCGCGCTCCATCGCGGCGGCGGCGAGGGAGGGTAGCAGCGCGACGCGCGGCAGGGGCGCGTGGGCGGGCTGTTCGCGCCAGCCGAAATCGAGCACCGGGGAGACGAGCGTCATGCCCGAGAGCGCGATGCCCGTCTCGCTCTGCATCTCGTCGGCCAGAAGCGGTCCGCGAAAGCCGCCATAGCTCTCGCCGATGAAATAGACAGGCGATGCGACACGCCCGCGCTGGCGCAGCCAGTCGGCGATGAAATCGGCCAGCGCCTCGATATCGCCATCGACGGAGAGGAATTCTTCGCGCGAACCGCGATCATTTTCCGCAAGCCGGCTGAAGCCCGTCCCGACCGGATCGACGAAGACGAGATCGGTAAAGGCGAGCCAGGTCTCGGCATTGTCGACGAGGGCGACGTCCTGCGAGGGGCTGATGGTCTCGCTGCCCATGGGCAGCCGCCAGGGCCCGAGCACGCCGATATGCAGATAGGCCGAAGCCGCGCCCGGCCCGCCATTGACGGCGAAGGTCACCGGGCGGGCGGTATCTGCCTCCCCCTCGGCATCGCTGCGCATGTAGGCGACATAGGCGATGTCCGCGCGCGCTTCCCCGCGATCCGTGCGCAGGGTCAGCGCGCCGGCCCGTGCCGTGAAATGCAGCTGGCCCTCATCGGTGTCGATGCTGTGGCGGGTGACCGAAGTCGCTGGCAGGCCCGTCGCCCGGGAAATCTGCTGCGCCGGCCCGTTGGCGGCACCGTTCGTATCCTCGCGCGCATCGCCGTTATCCCGGGCGGCGAGCGGCATCGCGAGCATGAGCGTAGTGCAGAGCACGAGGATGCGGCTGAGGTGGCGTGGCAGCGCCGAGCCGCCCCGGCATCGTGAGCGATCAGGCGGGGTCATGGCGGTGTCGGCGGTGGCGGCAGGCATGTGCGATCCTTCCCTGGTCGTTTCCCGGACCATGCGGATTTGCGTCATCGTTGCGGCAGATGGAGCAGCATGGTTGCAGCGACAATGTGGCGGGATCAATCAGCGCAGCCGAGCGCAGGCGCTCACCGCGGTGACCCTTGGATGCCGCAAAAGCACTATCGGAGCGCGCGGATGCGTTCTAGCATCCGCTTCGTGGAGCAGGGAACGGCCCGGCATGCGAATCTCCGATGCGAAACCACCTTCCGCCGCTTCAGGCGAAATCACTGTCGCGGCGCCGGCAAGTGCCCTGCGCGCCGCAGCACTGACGCTGATTGCCTGCGCATTCTTCGCAGCCGCCAATGCCTTCGCGAAAGGGGCTCAGGTCGATGGTGCCATGCCGCCGCAGCAGGTGACGTTCTTTCGCTTCCTCTTCGGCTTCCTCACCCTGCTGCCCTGGATCCTGCTGGCGCGCGGCCCCGTTTTTCGCACCGCCGTACCGCATATCCATGCGATTCGGGTGATCTTCGGCATGAGCGGCGTCATCTGCATGTTCGCTGCACTCGCCCATCTGCCGCTCGCGGACGTGACGGCGATCGCCTGGGCCAACCCGCTGGTGGCGATGCTGCTCGCGGCCCTGTTTCTGGGTGATCGCATATCCGGGCGGCGCTGGCTTTTTGCCGCGATCGGCTTTGCCGGCGTGCTCGTGATGATGCGCCCCAGCGGTGCCGCCTTTGGCTGGGAGGGGCTGTTCGCGCTCGGCGCCGCCTTGTTCATCGGCGCCGAAGTCGCGGCAATCCGTGCGCTCGCCGGTCGCGACGGATCGCTGACCGTGCTTGCCATCGCCAATGCCGGGGGCTGCCTCGCGACCCTGTTGATCGCGGCTCCGGTGATGATCCTGCCCGATGGCTGGCAGCTCTTCGCCATGGCGATGACGGGCTCGCTGATGGTGACGGGCCAGCTGCTCTTCATGGCGGCTATTCGCCTGCGTGAGACGAGTTTCGTGGCGCCGTTCTATTACGCGACGCTGCTCTTCGCATTCGTCTACGGCATGGTCTTTTTCGGCGAGATCCCCGATCTATGGGTCTTTGTCGGCGCCGGCGCGATCGTCTTCAGCGGCATCGCCATTACCTTGCAGAGCGCGCGCGAGGAGCGCTTGCGGCGTGTGACATGATCGCGAAAGGGATGCAGCGCGCCCGTCGGCGATGCGTTTTGCGTCAAACTGGTCTACATTCCCGGCAACCGTTTCGAACCGAGTTGATCCTTGCTGCCGCCAACACCGATCCGCCCCGCCATCGACGCGCTCCAGCATTTCGGCCGGGCTGCGCGCAATACCTATGACCCCGTGCTGCGTATCGGCGTGACAGGGCTTGCGCGTTCGGGCAAGACGGTCTTCACGACTGCGCTCGTCCATCATCTGATCACGCAGGGCGACTTGCCGGCCCTGCGGGCGAGCGGGGAGGGGCGGCTACGGCGCGCGCGGCTGGTGCCACAGCCCGACGACGCGGTTCCGCGCTTCACTTATGAAGAACACCTCGCGAGGCTCACGCAGGCGCGGCAATGGCCGGAATCCACATCACGCATAAGCCAGTTGCGGCTGGCCATCGATTACGAACGAGGCGCAGGACGCTGGTTGAGCGGGTCTGCGCGCCTCGCCCTCGACATCATCGACTATCCGGGCGAATGGCTGCTCGACCTCACCCTGATGGATGAAAGCTTCGCGGATTGGTCGCGTGAGGTGGTAGCACAGGCGCGCCAGCCCGAACGCGCTGCGATCGCGGAAACATTTCTTGCGCAGATCGACGCGCTCGATCCCGCAGCGCCGGCGGACGAGCAGCGCATCGACCGGCTTTCCGAGGTCTTCAAGGCCTATCTGCAAGCCCTGCGTCAGGGGCCGGAAGCGATCGCGACGACGCCGCCCGGGCGCTTCCTGATGCCGGGCGATCTGGCGGGATCGCCGGCTCTGACCTTTGCGCCGCTGATCCTCGATGCAGACACGGCGCCCGTGCGCGGCAGCATCGGAGCACTGATGCAAAGACGCTTCGACGCCTATAAACGCCATGTGGTCGCGCCGTTCTTCCGCGATCATTTCCGGCATCTGGACCGGCAGATCGTGCTGGTCGACGTGTTGAGCGCCCTCGATGGCGGCGCACAGGCCCTCGCGGAACTGGAGCACGCCCTCGACCGGGTTCTGCTCGCCATGCGCGCGGGGCGCAACAGCTGGCTGACGCGGCTCTTCGCGCCACGCACGGAGCGCATCCTCTTCGCCGCGACCAAGGCCGATCATCTGCATCAGACGCAGCATCGCCGGCTGGAGGCGATCCTGCGCCATCTCGTGGAGCGCGCGATCCGGCGGATGCGTGCTGCGGGCGGCGAAGTCGGCGCCGTCGCGATCGCCGCGCTTCGCGCCACGCACGAGACGACGGTGCGCGATGGCGCGGATATCCATCGCGCCGTTGCCGGTACGCCGGAGGCGGGCGAGCGCATCGGCGATACACTCTTCGACGGGGCGAGCGAAGCAGCGGTTTTTCCCGGTGACCTGCCCGAGGATCCCACGCGCGTCTTCGC
>NZ_DATGCW010000008.1:0-18575 GCF_035311605.1 Saliniramus sp. | reverse complement strand
CGAGGGCGATCCGACTCTAACTCGACCCGTCAAACGGTCAGCGCGTTCACGATCCGACCCTCGCCGCCGGGAGCGGGTGGCCACCCGCTCCCGGCGATCCGTTCTCGCCCATTCGGCAGAGAAAGTCATAAGACAAGCGCGTTCCGACCTGACGGAGTCAGGCCGGGCGCTCTAAGTTATTGTTCGTCCCATCACGTGGCTTTCCACCCGCAAGTGACGACATGCGACATTGTTCATCATGATCTGTCGTGCTTTGGCTGCGCGATCAGCTTTCCATGAATTCCTCGACCAATGCGTCGACCGCAACCAGACCTTCGGCATCCGCGATCAGCGGGTTCATGTCGAGGGATCGAATGCGGCGATCCTGCATGATCGCGCCGGCTGCCATGACTGCATCGACGACACTGCCCCGATCGATCCGGATGCGCCCGCGGATTGCTTCAAACATCGGCGCAAGGCGCAGTTTCGCGAGATGCGCAGCGACCTCTTCGCGGGTGAAGGGGGGCAGCAGGAGGATGTTGTCGGGCATGGCCTCGACGAGCTCACCGCCGTCGCCAACCATCACGACGGGGCCGAAATGCGGGTCGATATGGCCACCGATAACGAGTTCACGCTCGCCACGTACCATTTCCCCGATCAGGATCCCGGAGATATCCCAGCCGCCGGCTTTCACCCGGGCTGCAATATCGTCATAGGCGCGCGCGACATCCTCCTCGGTGGAGAGATGTGTCCGGACCAGACCATGATCGCTCTTGTGGGGGATTTCGGCCGAGCAGGCCTTGAGCACGACGGCTCCGCCGTTGCTGCGCAAGAACGCGAGCGCCTCCTCCAGGCTCGAGCACAGCCGTCTGCGCATGCAGGTGATGCCGTATTCCTGCAGGATCGCGAGGGAGCGGCTTTCGTCCAGGACGCGGGACGCGCGATCGGCGAGCGTTATCGGCGCGTAAGCGTCACGCGATCTTGCAACCGCGATCTGCTCATGGTGGCGCGCGAACCGGCCAAGCGCCGTAATCGCCTGCTCGTCGGTCGGGAAACAGGGTATGCCCAGTTCGGTGAATGCAGCGCGCACCTTCGGCTGCGGGATCGCCGCCACGAGGGGTATCTTGAACCGATCGACGAAATCGCGCGCATCCCGAGCGAAACGCGGATAATCATAACCCTCGCCGCTCACCGGAATACCGACGATCAGGGCGTCGACGGCTTCGTCCGCACCGAGCGCCGGCAGCACCTGGCTGAACAGGCCGCTATTGCTCAACAGCGCTGCGGTGATATCGATGGGGTTCACGGTTGCGGCGAATTCGGGAAGGATCTCGCGAAGTTTCGCAACCGTCGCATCACCCAGCCGCGCAAGCTGGAATCCCTCCCGCTCCGCAGCATCCGCCGAGAGGACGCAGGTCGCTCCCGAATTGCTGACGATCGCCAGATTGCGCCCGCGCGGCGCCGCGGCCTTCAGATAGAGTTCGGCGCAATCCACCAGGTCCGCCGTTCCCGTGGCACGCCAGATCCCGATCTTCTCGAAGAACGTGTCCACCAGACGGTCGGAGGTGGCGATCGCGCCGGTATGGGATGCGGCGGCGCGGCGCCCGTCATCCGAGCGCCCCGATTTCACGCCGATCAGGCGCACGCCGCGCTCATGCGCGAGACGTGCTGCCTCGGCCAGATTCGCGGGATCGGAAAGGCTTTCGAGATAGAGCAGGACGAGCCTGATATCGGGGTCCTGAACAACGGAAATCGCAAGCTCCGAAACGGTGACATCCACGTCGTTACCGGTCGAATGGACATGGCGCACACCGATCCCGCGCTCGCGCAGCAGGCCGTAGGGAACGACGCTCATGGCGCCGCTCTGGCTGATGCAGGCCACCGGGCCGTCGGCGGGCGCAGCCTCCAGGAACATCGTCGCGAAGGACAAGACCGCACCATTGCCGAAATTCGCGACCCCGAGGCTGTTGGGCCCTACGAGACGCATGCCGGCCTCCCGCGCGATGGCGCGCATCTCCTGTTCGAGCGCCTTGCCGGCAGCGCCGGTTTCGCCGAATCCGCTGGCCATGATCACCGCTGCGCCCACCCCCAGTTCGGCGCAGGCCGCCACAGCGTCCTTCACCGCAGCGCCGGCCACGGCGATGATCGCGGCATCCGGTATCTGTGGCAGATCGAAAACCGACTTGTAGGCTTTGAGCCCCTGCACTTCCGTGCGGGCGGGGTTGATCGGATAGATCTCGCCCTGAAAGCCGAACATGCGCATGAAGCGGATGGGGCGTCCGCCGATCTTGTTGGGATTGTCCGAGGCGCCGATGATCGCGACGGAGGCGGGGTTGAGCAGGCGGTCAATCGTCATCGGTCTTCATCTCCGGTCGACGTGAATTGCAGCAGATGGGCGTCGCCGCGTTCCGCAAACGACAGCGCCACGCGGTCACCGACAGCGAGGCCGGGCGCACAATTGCCCATGACACGCACGCCCTCATCGAGATCGATGAGGCAGATCCCGTACGGCACGAGTGCGCGATATTCCGGACTCGGGGCGATATGAGCCACGGTGATCGCAGCGACGACACCCCGCCCTCCGGCGCTCACCGATACCGGATCCGGGGCGCCGCAACGCGGGCAGAAATCACGCGCGAACGCTTCCAGTGCCCCGCAGGAAGAACACCTGAAAAGACGCAACTCGCCTTTGCGGCAGCCCTCACGATAGCGATCCACGGCGGTGCCCATTCTCATTCTCCCTGCAAGAGCAAACTGACGTGGGACGAGAGCACACCGCCATCGGCGTGAACGAAGCCGCGTGATTTTCCGGCAAGCTGCCGGTCACCCGCCTTGCCGCCGAGCTGACGCGCGATCTCGGCGATATGCGCCAATCCCCCCGCGACGCCGGAATGGCCGAAGGAGAGCAGTCCGCCATGCGGGTTCAGCGGAAGGCTGCCCTCACGTCCATAGAGTCCGGCGCGCAGATCGGCGGCTGCTTTGCCGCGGCCCGAGAATCCGATCTCCTCGAGCAGGACGCAGAGCGTGATCGTGAAGGAATCGTAGATCCCCAGAATATCCACCTGATCCGGTCTGATCCCGGCCTGCGCGAAGGCCCGCTGCGCGGCGTGGCGCGCGCCGTAATCCGACACATCCGTCGCAGCGCTGATATGCTGGTGCTGATGCGCCTGCCCTGTCCCGGCGATACGCACAGCGCCCTCCCCAGCTACCTTGCCGATGATCAGCGCCACGGCGCCGTCGGAGATCGGGCAGCAATCGAGGAGCTTCAGGGGCGTCGCGATCGCCCGTGATGCGAGCACGTCCGCGACCGTCACCGGCTTCGTCAGATGCGCGTCGGGATGCGTGGCGGCATTGTTGCGCATGAGCACGGCGAACTCCGCCAGGTCTTCCTCTGAGACGCCGTAGGCGGCCATGTATTGTGACGCAAGCAAGGCGTAATAGGCCGGAATGGTCGCGCCAAACGGGACTTCATGGAGTGCATGCCCGACCTGCGCGAGCGTCGAAATCGCCCCGTCACGCCCGCCAGGTGCGGTGAGCCGGTTCTCGCCGGCGACGACCAGAACACGCTCCGCCGTTCCCGATTCGACAAGTATCCTGGCGAGCATGACCAGCGCCGCACCGGTCGCGCCACCGACCTGTACGCCGTGGCAGTAATGCGGTTTGACCCCGAAATGCTCCGCAAAGAGCGTCGCGAGCATCAAGTGCGGCAATGCGGTCGAATAGCCGGTCAGGACCGCATCGATCGCCGGGCGCGCGACCCCCGCATCCCGCATAGCTGCCTCGGCAGCCTCGCTCATCAGGGACAACGTATCCGTACCCTCGAGCCGTCCGAATCTGGTGTTGCCGATGCCCTGGATGAAGGCTGCGGGTCTTGCATCTGCCATACCGAAATTTCCCTTCGGATGAGGTCACGTCTCGATTGAGGCGATCGGGCAAGTGCTTTGCGGGCAAAGCCTCGAGGCCCAGCGCGGGATTTCGCCGGTTGTCAGGTGCGCGCTTTCTCGAAAGCCGCCCACGCCTTCTCGAATGCGGCAAAATCGAAATTCGCAGCGCGCGCCGGGCCGAGGACGATTTCCTCGGTTGCCTGCATCTTCGCGATAGCCTTCGGCAGTTCCGACAGCACATCGTCGGGAATGACAAGTGCGCCATGGCGGTCGGCGTGGATGAGTTCCCCCGGGTGAATCGTCAATCCGAAGACCGTCACCGGGATTGCGATCTCGCGAACGTGGACGAAGGCATGGCTCGGGCCCACGGAGCCGGCAATGACGGGAAAGCCGTCCGGCAGCGCGTCGAGATCGCGCATCACGCCGTTGGTCAATGCGCCACCGATGCCGAATCCCTTGTGGACCGTCGTATTGACCTCGCCCCAGAAAGCACCGACACATGCGGGATAATCGACATCCTCGACCACTGCGATACCCGGCCTCGGCGCGTCGGCCATCATCTTGTAGTATGCCATCCGGCGTTCCCTGATGACCCCCGGATCCTCGGTGGAAAGCGCGCGTGCCGCGATTCTCGCGGTGATCGCGTAGCCGACGATCGGAGCCGCATTCGCGCGGGACGACAGAACCGTCCCCCGCGTATAGCGGTCAAATCCCCGTTTGCCCTGAACGACTTCGATCGCGTTACAGATTGACGGTGTATCGACGATCTTCAATGCCGTCATGAGTTCCTGCTGCATTGCCCTGTTCCCTGCTGCCGTTCCGGGGGCTGCCGGCGCAGCGCGCCGGTCCCCGGTGGTCGATTCATCGAGAAGCATCACCGGCGGTCGAGCGCCTGATGACGAGATCGTTCTTGATCTTTACTTTTGAGACTTCCGCCACCTCCGCGATCTGCGCGGTCAGAATCGCCACCGTCTTGTCGACCATCACCTCGATCGGCTGTCGAACACTGGTCAATTCGTAGCTCTTCCAGGATGCGATCGGCACATCGTCATATCCGGCAACGGCGACATCTTCAGGAATGCGCAGCCCCACGTCGAACCGGATGTAATCCATTACCGCAAAAGCCATGTAGTCACTCCCGACGAATATCGCGTCGGGCCGCGTCTTTTCCCGAAAGAGCGTGCGCGCCGCCGCAACGGCCTTGTCGCGCGCATAATCGCCACAGAGGACCGCGAGCGGCGCAAGCCCGCACGCTTCGAGGCCGGCAAGAAACCCGGCGGTCCGGTCGACACCGGTCGAGGCACCCTGCCAGCCGGCGATATGCGCGATCCGGGAGCGCCCGGTTGCAGCAAGATGCCGTGCGACGTCATGAGCGCCGCTGTAATTGTCCGAGGTGACCTCGGATACTCTTCGCCCCTGCTGACTCCGGTTGAGCATCACGATCGGAATTCCCGCGGCTTCACAGCGCCGGGTTATCTTGTCGTCGAGTGAAACCGAAGCCGTGACGATCGCATCGACTTGATAATCCAGGAACTCGTCGACAATGGAACTGACCTTGGACATCGGCTTTTCGGCGAGAAAAACCAGAATGTGCAGCCCCTTCTCCTGCAAGCGCCGCGACAGCGTCTCGACGAGGATCGAATAGAACGGGCTTTCCAGATAGGACACGACCAGGCCGATGATCTTCGTCTGCCCGGTATTGAAGCTGCGGGCGATGATGTTGGGGCGGTATCCGAGCTCCGCCGCGGCCTCGCGCACGCGGGCAGCGGTCGTTTCAGACACGGATGAACCTTCCCGAAAGGTGCGGCTGACCGCCGACTGGCTCACACCGGCCAATCTGGCGACGTCAATCGATGTAGCGCGTTTTCCGTTCGACATGCTCTCAGGTCCGGGCTCGTTCAGAGATCCCGCGTTTCTGGCAGATGTGCCGGATCGAGACCACACATCACTCATCGCGCGGGCTCACATTCCGACTCCGACCCTTGTCTCGCGCCATTTGAAGCAGCGCGAGAGCAATCGGCACGACAATGAGCGCAGCCGTCGCAATCAGCAGCGTCAGGCTGACAGGGCGCGTGATGAAGACGTCATAGTCACCGCGCGACAAGACAAGGGCACGCCGGAAGTTCTCCTCCAGCATCGGTCCGAGGATGAAACCGAGCATCAGGGGAGCCGGCTGGAAACCCAGCTTGAAGAGAAACCAGCCAAGCGCCCCGATCGCAGCGACGACGTAGACGTCGAACGGGTTCATGCTCGCGCTCAGAGCGCCGAATGCGATGAAGATCATGATCGCGGGGAACAGGTAGAGCCGCGGGATCGACAGCACCTTGATCCAGATCCCGATCAGCGGAATGTTCAGGATGACCAGAAAGATATTGCCCACCACGAAGCTCATCACCAGGCCCCAGAAAAGCCCCGGCTGCTGCTCGATGAGCAGTGGCCCGGGCGCGATCCCGTGGATGATGAGGGCGCCCAGCATCAGGGCCATGACGGCATCGCCGGGGATCCCGAGTGTCAGCGTCGGGATGAAAGCCGTCTGAATGGCGGAGTTATTGGCCGATTCCGATGCCGACATCCCCTCGAGAGCCCCATGTCCGAACTTCTCGGGGTGCGGCGAAATGCGTTTCTCCACCGCATAGGAGCTGAAGGATGCGATCGTACCGCCCACACCGGGCAACGCGCCGAAGAAGCCGCCGATCCCCGCGCCACGCAGCATCGGCGCCCCAGTCGACCTCATCTCCCTGCGCGTCGGAATCATCGAGCGCCACGTCACCGTGGGCAGTCCCCCCTGCCCGCCCTTCCCGGCTGACGCATTGATTACCTCGGTAATGCCGAACAGGCCCATTGCGATCGCCACGAGGCTGATGCCGTCGAGAAGCGCCGCGTGACCGAAGGCGAAGCGCGTGATGCCGGTATGCACATCGGTCCCGATGGTGCCGAGCAAGAGGCCGATCACCACCATCACGATACCCTTCACGCGCGAACCGGTCGACATTGTGCCGGCGGCGGTCAGCGCCAGAGCCATCATCATGACGTAATCGGCCGGCCCGAGCATCAGACCCAGTTGGGAAATACCGGGTGCCAGGGCAGCCAGGAGCACGAAACCGATCATCGAGCCGACGAACGAAGCGATCGTCGTGATGAAGAGGGCGAGCCCGCCTTTCCCCTGCTGCGAGAGTGGATACCCGTCGAGGCAGGCGACGGCGGCGGAGGGAACGCCCGGCAGGTTCAGCAGGATCGCCGCCGTCGAGCCGCCATAGACCGTTCCGTAATAGACACCGGCCAGCATCACCAGCGAGGCCGTCGAATCGATATAATACGTCACCGGCAGCAGCAGCGATATCGCCGCGAGAGCGCCGAGACCTGGTATCACGCCGACGAAGGTTCCCAGCGTCACGCCGGCCAGGCAGTAGAACAGGTTCTCCAGCGTCAGCGCAGTCTGAAGACCAAGGGTCACATTATCGATCAGGTTCATAGCAGACGCCCGAAGAGCCGGAGGTTCATGCCGAGTGCGTACACGAAGATCGCTGCGGCGATCGCTGCGACCGCCACCGACAGGCTGAGTCTTTGAAGAAGCGTGGCGTCACGATGCGCAAAGGAGGCAACGAAAGCCGCGATGAAACTCGCGGGGATCACACCCGCCGGGTGGATCAGGAGCGCGATGAGCAGGACGCTCGCAATCGAGAAGACGAAGGCCCTCACTTCGGACCATGACAATGTCACGCCCCCCGCATCCTCATCATCAGGCAGAAAGAAGACCAGGATTCCCAAAAGGATAAGCAAAGCCGACAGCATCTGGGGGAAGAAACCCGGGCCGATCCGCGCGACCGTGCCGAAACCATAGCGCTGCGCATATAGAAGGACCGCAGCGCCGATACAGGCGACGACCACACCGGCCAGTCTGTTTTGTCTCAGGATCATGCGTGAACTCCACAATTCAGGGGAGCGGCGCGCTGGAGAATGCCCCCAGAACGAACTTCATCGAGATCCGCCGTGCCCATCAAGGCCATGTCCGTCAGGAGCTCCCGGCGGATAATGTCGATGACATGGTCGACCCCACGCTGTCCGGCGACGGCGGCGCCGTAGAGAAAGGCGCGCCCCGCGAAGACGAATTGCGCGCCGAGTGCGAGCGCCATGAGGACATGCGTGCCGCGCGTGATTCCGCCATCGAAGAAGACCGCGATCCGATCCCGAACCGCACTGACGACGGATTCGAGGGCCGCAAGGGTCGAGATCGCATAATCGAGTTGCCGCCCGCCATGGTTCGATACCACGATCGCGTCCATACCGATTGCGCATGCTTCAAGGGCATCCTGCGGATGCAGTATACCCTTGAGGATCAATTTGCCGCGCCATCTTTCGCGCAGCCATGACATGGTCTGCCAGGAAAGCCGGTCGCGACCGCCGCGAAAACCCTGCGGCGGATCTTCGGTGATCCGCGTCCCGATCTCTTCGTAGAGGTTTGCAAAACGCGGGATCCCGCGTGTGCGCAGGGTCGGCAGCAAGGTGCCCGCCATCCAGCGCGGATGCAACAGTCCGTCGAGCGCCAGCGAAGGCGTCATCCGGAACGGGATGTTGAAATCCCGTCGCTTGATATTCTCCCGATTGGCCGCCACCGGAACATCGACCGTCACGATCGGATTCGTGATGCCGCAGTTCTCGAGCCGCGTACAGATGCGATCAACGCGCTCCCTGTCATCGGGAAAATAGGCCTGATACCAGGCGCCAGGGACGTTTTCGACCAACTCCTCCATCGGGACGACCGACGAAGCGCTGATCACATAGGGCAAGGCGTTTTCGTGGAAAGCCTTCGCGATGTGCACGTCGCAATCATGGCGCATCATGCCGGCGAGACCGGTCGGGGCCATGCCGACGGGCAGGCTGTAGCGCGCGCCGAAGAGTTCCGTGGTCAACGAGGGCGCGGACACGTCGCGCAGGACGCGGGAGGTGAATGCAAAGTCGTGGAATGCCGATCTGTTGCGATCGCGGCTGAGCATGTCTTCCGTGCCGCCTTGGAGATACTCCCATACACAATGCGGGAGCAGCCGTCGCGCAGCCTTCTCATAATCGGAAACCGAGTACATCCGCGACATGACAGCGACTTTCTCAGACGATGACGTCTTGTTCGAGCAGAGCGCCGTCGAAGAAGCGCACGATATTTGTGGCGGCATGGACGGCCATGCGCCGGTTCGTGGTATCGGAAAGCGCGGCAACATGCGGCGTCAGCACGCTTCGACCATTGTCGGGCAATGCCGGGCGCCCCTGCAGCGGCTCCTCTTCGAACACATCCAGACCGACTGCGCCGACATGTCCGGATTCGAGAGCCCGCGCCAGTGCCTGCTCATCGACAAGACCGCCCCGGGCGGTGTTGATGATGATGACGCCCGGCTTGCAGGCAAACGGATCGACGAGATATCGCGTGGCGGCCATCAACGGCACATGCAACGAGACGATATCCGCTTGCGCGAGAGCCTCTGGCAGATCGCGCTCGCGCAAGCCGAATTCCGGCTCCGGCGCAACGGCAAGCCCCGGATCATGATACGCGACATCGCATTCGAACCCGGCAAGTCGCTGCATGACACCCTGCCCGATCTTGCCGGCGCCGATGACCAGAACCCGCTTGCCGGCGAGATCGGATATGAGCGGCAGATCGCCGTGCCATTTGCCCGCGCGCACGCTCGCATTCGCACCAACCAGCCCCTTCAGCGTCGCGAGTATCATTGCGACCGTGTGCTCTGCGACCGCGACGGCATTGGCGCCGTTGGTGATCGTCAGCCGGATCCCGCGATGGCGCAACGCATCGACAGCGACACTGTCATATCCGACACCGTGCCGGGAGACGATCTCCAGATCGGGGGCGTGCTCCAGATGATCCGATGTGAGGGGTCGATATTTGAGAATGGCCCCGGCTGCCTTTCGCAACTCCGTCGCGAACCTGTGCTCGTCATTCGATTCCACGACACGGACTTCGAAACGCGACTGCAGGATATCCAGCCCGCTCTGGTCTATCGGGCCGCAGACGACGATTTTCCGCACGGTGCGCTCCTGGCTGCATTTCGGGAACGGAACGGCCGGCACCGTCTGATGCCGGCCTTTTTTCCATCGAGCGTCCGTCAGTCGGAGCTCGCCGCGCGTTCCAGCAGCGGCCCGAAGACATCCTCGGCCGTTCCAAGCCGTTCGACGACGGCCTCGTGGTCCGTCACGTTCAGGAGAACACCCTGCTCGGCGAGCGCTGCGCGAAGCTCTTCATCCTGCCCGACCACTTCCATGGCCGACCGAAGGCGCTCGACGACGTCATCGGGCGTGCCGGCAGGGGTGACGAGTGTTTGCCAGAACACGGCCTCGAAGAAATCGAGATCCATCGCCTCTTCGACCGTCGGAAGTTCCGGCGCGGCGTCGAGCCGGTCCCGTGTCGTAACCGCAATGCCGACGGTGCTTTCGGCCTCGAGGAGCGGAAGCACTTCGAGCGTCGCAGCGAACATCATGTCGATGTTGCCGGCGAGCAGATCCTGGCGCGCAGGGGCGCCGCCCTGATAGTGAACGATGGCGAGATCGAGATCGCCAACGTCCACCCAGAATTCCGTGGCGAGATGGTTCACGGCGCCGATGCCCGATGTGCCGATGGCATAGGTGTCCGGATTCTCCTGAATCTTCGCGAGCAATTCATCCATGGTCGACACTTCGAGTGACGGATGGACGTGCAGGATGAACGCAGAGTCGATCCAGCCGGAAATGTAGGTGAAGTCATCGAGCGTATAATTCACTTCATCCTGGATGAGGTGATTCAGCGCCATGGATACTGCCGCAGCATAAATCGTGTAGCCATCCGGCTCCTGCTGCGCCACCCAGTTGCTCGCCACCGTCGTTCCCGCACCGGCGCGGTTCTCGATCACGACAGGCTGCCCGAGTTCTTCCGACAAACGCTCTCCGATCAATCGCCCGCTGGTATCGGTCAGGCCACCCGGCGAATAGGGGATGACCAGTGTCACAGGCTGTGTCGGATAATCCGTGGCCCATACCGCCGTGCTGGCGAGAAGAGCCGAGGCTCCGATTATGCTCGCGAAAATACGCATCATTTCCTCCCTTTTCGTTCGGCTTGCATGCCGACTGGGGAAAGGATTGACTACGTATGCAAACAAGTCAATTCCACAACGAAAGCGCTGTCTGGCGGATGTTGCGAGGCGGTGGAGCCGCGTCCCGCATCGGGTTCACACCACGCGTCGCAGCGCAGCATGCGCGGTTTCTGATCGTTCACAGGCGGTTTCGCTGCAACGATCGCTGCAATGCAAAGTGCAATCATGAGGTGGTTTGCGTAATATTATTTCAAATTTAACCGCATATGCGAATTCTCGGAATTGCGCATTGGGATCATTCACATATTTGGGTACGAAATTGCCTGAAAACGGCAAGAAACGCCTTCTTGTGCAGAGTTTCGGATGGTCTCTATCAGTTGATCTGCTTTCCCTGGGCAAGGATCACATCGAATCGTGTCGGGCAAAAATCGCTCTTTTACCGAGCTTTATCTGAAGGACCTTAACTCCGAATGACCACGTTCGGATTGTTTCGCATTGCTACGAAACATATCGTATCAGGATACGATCCGGGTCTTGTGACTGGAAAAAATCCGGTAGCGTTTTGCGCGTGTCCAATGCGTATCTGCCTTGGCGGTCTTTGTGTTTGTTTCGCATAGGCGGTTTGGGCGGATGCGCCTTGGCTTCTAATTGGTCGGATGCATGCTGCTCGCCTTGCATGATTGATATTGGAGACGATGCGATGAGGCCGACGATCCTGAGCTGCGCCGTGACGGGGACGTTTCCGACGCGCGCGCACAACGAGAATCTCCCCGTCACGCCGGAGGAAATCGCGGGCGCTTCCATCGACGCTGCGAGGGCCGGCGCCGCGATCTGCCATATCCACGTGCGCGATCCGCAGACGGGGCGCCCGAGCATGGCGCTTGAGTATTATCGCGAGGTCATGCGGCGGATCCGCGAGAGCGACGTCGATCTGATCGTCAACCTGACGACCGGACCGGGCGGGCGCTATGTGCCCGATCCGGAGGACCCGGCGAAGGCCGCGCCTGCCACCACGCTCACCAATGCCCGCATCCGCACCGAGCACGTGGTCGAGCTCAAGCCGGAAATGTGCACCCTCGATCTCAACACGATGTGGTTCGGCGGCGGCGCGGTGATCAACCACCCCGACAGCGTGCGCGAAATGGCCGGTCGGATCTATGCCGCAGGGGTGAAGCCGGAACTCGAGGTCTTCGATACCGGTGACATCAAGCTGGCAAAGGCGCTGATCGCCGACGGCACGCTGCGCCTGCCGGCCCTGTTCCAGCTGGTCATGGGCGTCGACTACGGCATGCCCGCGACGCCGCAGGCGCTGGCCTTCTTCCAGTCGATCCTGCCGCAGGAATGCGAATGGGCGGCCTTCGGTGCAAGCCGCATGGCCTATCCGATGCTCGCACAGGCCTTCCTGCTCGGCGGTCATTGCCGCATCGGCATGGAGGACACGGTCTATCTCTCACGCGGCGTCAAGACGCCCGACAATGCCGCGCTCGTCGAAAAATCCGTCAAGCTGATCGACCTGCTCGGCGGGCGCGTCGCGCGCGTCGCAGAGGCGCGCGATATCTTGAAGCTCCCCGGATGATGCCGGGAATTTGCTGCGCTTGATCGCGCGAATGGTCTCTCGGTGCAGGCTCGGCGCCGGAGTGCCAGGTGGACTTTCTGATCGAACAGGGTCATTCGAAAGCGCTTGAAGGCCGCTTTCGCATGATCACAGCCATGGTTTAACGGCTCGATGGCGATCTTGCGTTCCGACAAATCAGCCAATGCATTCATTCTCGCACAGATTCTGATCACAGGGTTCGGGTTTGGCGCTTCTTGACAAGACAGGCGCGTCCGATGCGCCCCCAGACCCATGGATGACAATGGTGGGCAGATTGCCCCGCCGCAATGCGAAGGTTTTCCCGATCACAAGCACCGTTCGGGGCAAATACCCGTTGATCCGCTGGACTCTTTGAGCGATCTTGCGGCCAGGCTTCAGGACATTCGGGCCATCTTGGCCCAATCAATGGGACTAAGCAATGTTCATTAAGACACGCCGGCTTGCCCACTTCTTATGGCAAGCAACAATAGGACGATCCGGTTTTTTATTTCATGGAAACGACGAGCTATTCAAATCCCTGGCCAAGGATGCAAACGTTTACGGCGAGTATGGCGTTGGGAAATCAACGGTGTGGATTGTCAACAACACTTCCGCGAAAGTAATTGCTGTTGACACTTCAGAAAAATGGATTAATAAAGTAACAAAAAGAACTAAGCGGAGAAAAAATATTTATATACATCACTCTGATCTAGGCGATATCGGCTTCATGGGGCGACCTAAGAACTATTCAAGGCGCAATTTTTTTCCCGATTATACAAATTATCTTTGGGATCAAGAAGAAAAACCTGATCTTATACTGATTGATGGTAGATTCAGAGTCTGTTGCTTCCTGACAAGCCTGAAATTTGCTGAGGAAGGCGCAAAAATCATATTCGATGATTATGTGAATCGACCCCACTATCACGTTGTTGAAAGGTATGTTGCGCGCACTGAAGAATGTGGAAGGCAAGCATTATTTGTTGTACCGCCAAAAGAATGTATTGACCTGCAGGAACTGGATAAGGACATAAATGATTTTCGCAATGTAATGGATTGATATCTGACAACATTCACAGGCAAATCTTGCCCCCAGGCGCACCCGCTCGGTGCCAAGCGGCATCAGACCGCATGGTCAAACTTCTGATCAAACGGAATCAGCCGATACCAGCGCTCATTTCCGCACGCGCCGTGATGCCTGACCTTGTCCACAAGACGCGGCGCTGATGCAACGCGTACCTTCGGAAATTTTCCTGAATATCCCGGTAGAGAGTGCATGCCCTGCTTGCGCGAAACGACGAGACGGTCGCCGGACAGGATTTGCGCGGAATCAGGACATCTGCAGATAGTGTTCATGGCCGACCTCGACCAGGGGGTGAACGACCGGAGGCTCTCCGACCGGGCGGACCGGGCTGGGGATCTCGGAATGATCAAGCGTACGCTGACGTTGCTGCGTGGGGTCTGCGACCGGGACGGAGTCGAGCAGACGTCTGGTATAGGCATGTGCAGGGTTGCGGAACACCGCTTCACGCGGACCGATTTCGACGATCTGGCCGAGATACATGACTGCGACGCGATGACTGATGCGCTCGACGACAGCCATGTCGTGACTGATGAAAATCAGCGCAATACCGAGTTCGGCCTGAAGCTCGAGAAGCAGGTTCACCACCTGCGCCTGAATCGAGACGTCGAGCGCGGAGACCGCCTCATCCGCGACGATGATGCGCGGGTTCAGCATCAGGGCCCGCGCAATCGCGATGCGCTGGCGCTGGCCGCCTGAAAACTCGTGCGGATAGCGTCGCCGGCTGCTGCGTGGCAGGCCCACCCGGTCGAGAAGCACATCGATGCGCGCCGAGCGTTCCGCCGGCTTCAGCTTCATCAACTGACGATGGATCATCAGGGGTTCCAGCAGGATGTCCTCGACCGTCATGCGCGGATTCAGCGAGGCATAGGGATCCTGAAAGATCATCTGAATGCGGCTGCGAAAAGGAAGCATGAGGCGTGGGGTCAGAGCCGTAATATTCTGCCCTTCGATGATGATGTCTCCCGCCGTCGGTTCGACCAGCTTCATGATGGATCGTCCGCATGTGGACTTGCCGCAGCCGGATTCTCCGACGAGAGCCAGCGTTTCGCCTTCATGCAGGGAGAAACTGACGTCTTCGACGGCGTGAACCATGCCGGTGATGTGCCGCAGGATTCCCTTGCGCACCGGAAATCGCGTCGTCAGCTTGTGCACCTCGAGCACCCGGGTGCGGCGCTTGTTGTGGGTGGCGGCCGGGAGCGCCCCAACCGGGCGCGCGATGCTCTTCGCATTCCCGGGATCGAGCACGGCGAAGGGCTCGGGTGCCGGTTTTCCGGCCATGCTGCCCAGCCGCGGGATCGCCGAAAGCAAGGCTCGGGTATAGCTGTGGCGTGGCGCGGCAAACACCTCTTGCGTCGGGCCGTCCTCGACCTTGCGTCCGTGATACATGACGACCACACGGTCTGCGACCTCCGCGACGACGCCCATATCGTGGGTGATGAAGAGCACGGCCATGCCGATTTCGGCCTGCAGGGATTTGATCAGCTGCAGGATCTGCGCCTGAATCGTGACATCCAGAGCCGTGGTCGGCTCGTCTGCGATCAGCAAGGCGGGGCGACAGGCGAGCGCGATGGCGATCATCACACGCTGGCGCATGCCGCCCGACAGCTCATGCGGGAACTGCGCAAGACGCTTTTCCGCTTCGGGAATCCGAACGAGCTTCAACGTCTTCAGCGCAATGCGCCGCGCTTCCTTCTCACCGACGCCCTGATGAAGCCGGATCACCTCGGTGATCTGCTTCCCGATGCTGAGAACGGGATTGAGTGATGTCATCGGTTCCTGGAAAATCATGGAGACCATGTTGCCGCGAAGACGGCGCATCTGCGACTCGGGCAGGCCGACGAGATCGAGCGTCTGCCCGTCCACGCGCAGCCGCACCTCACCCTTGCGCATCTCGCCGCCCATGAAATCGATCAGCCGCATGATCGAGCGGGCGGTGACGGACTTGCCCGATCCGGATTCCCCGACCAGCGCCACCGTCTCTCCGGGCCTGATCTGGAAGGATACGTCATCGACGGCGACGACATCGCCGTCGACACTGGGGAACACGGTCGTAAGGCTGCGAACATCGAGCAGGGGTTCGTTCCCGATCTTGCGGTCCACATGGTTCATCGCTTGGTCTCCAATGTCATACGGGCCATAAGCACGGGGTTGCGGCGCCGTCGATTGCCGTGAACGGTCGCAGCAAGGAGTATGCCAGGATGCGCGCGTACCGGTCGCGGCGCGTCTTGCCGCTCGACAGCCACCGTCTGGAGGATCAACATGGTGACGGGTAAAGCAGGGGTTTTCTCGACGGAATTGACGACGAGGGCGCTCGAGACGTTCCTGACGGTCTGCGAGACCGGGACCATGAGCGCAGCCGCAGGCGCCCTCGGCATCAGCCAGGCGGCGGTTTCGCAACAGACGGCGCGCATCGAGCGGATTCTCGATGTGCGCCTGTTCGAGCGGACCGGTGCCGTGCTGATCCTGACGCCGGCCGGCCTGCAACTGCGCTATCACGCGATCCGAATCCTGGAAGCCGCCCATCAGGCAGAAGTCGCGATGCTGCGCTATCAGGGGGTGCTGGTACCGCGCATCAGCATCGGATTGATGGAGACGATGGCCGACGTGCTGGAACTGCCGATCATCGAGACGCTCAAGCCACTGGCCGAGCAGATCACGATCGCCGCATCACCGCAGCCCAAATTCGAAGAAGCCTTGCTGGATGGGCGCCACGATATCGTCGTGCTCGCGCAGGACGGCATGGTCGAGGGAATGCGATGGTTCGAACTGGTGACGGAGCCGGGCGTCCTCCTCGCACCCAAGGGCTTCTTTCGCGGCGAAGTGGAGATCGAAGCACTGGCCGAGAGGCTGCCCATGGTGCGCTTCAGTTCCCAGCGCAGGCTGGCGCGTCTGATCGACACTTACCTGCGGCGTATCACGCTGGGTGTCCCCCGGCGTTTCGAGTTCGACCGGGTATCGATGATCGCGCATACGGTGGCGGCGGGCGATGCCTGGGCGATCACGACGCCCTACGGCCTGCTGCAGGCCGGTGACAACCTCGAGCGGATCGACGTTCATCCCCTGCCCGCGCCGGGGCTGAGCCGGACGATCGTTCTTGGTGCGCGCGGCGCGGAACTCCTGAACATTCCCGACAAACTCGCACAGCAGTGCCGACTGGCCTTGCGCCGCGCCCGTGACACCCGGATCTCCCGCTTCGCCCCGAGGACTGTCCAGGATATTCGAATTCCCGGAAGCTGACGCTCACCGGAGCAAAACGGGGCGAAACCATGGGCAGGGGGCATAATATAAACTTATGACAAAACTCAAGTTATTGTATCATCTAACTTAATAGTTTTCCCGGCGCCTTTGTGAAGGCGATCTTCATGCCCATGAAGTGATCAGGCCGTCAGGCCTGCGCCGGCGCCAGCGAGCCGGTGGACGCGATGTCGTGCCGTTTGTCGTAGCCGACCGGTAGATCGTAGGGTCATCACGCCGCAAACGCATAAAAATAATCAATTAAAACAATGAGATAAAATAAATTAAGATAAGTTGGCATGGCTTGTGCAACGCACCAATCGAGCGCGCTACCTTCCACAGCCCAACC
The DNA here is from genome assembly GCF_035311605.1 of Saliniramus sp. Lineage (NCBI taxonomy): Bacteria > Pseudomonadati > Pseudomonadota > Alphaproteobacteria > Hyphomicrobiales > Salinarimonadaceae > Saliniramus > Saliniramus sp. The sequence goes on along the minus strand of NZ_DATGCW010000008.1, from coordinate 1,405 downwards.
TTATTCCGCAGTGGGCGGGCGAGACGGCAGGCAGCAGGAACAGATGCAAACCACAGGAGCTTCTATAATGCCAGCTAAACGCAGCTTCGCAATCGCCCGCAGCCTCGGGGCCACAGCCATGCTCGGGGCAGCCGTAGGTCTTGCCGGGCCGGTCACCGCCAGCGACGACGATACGCCCACGCGTGTGACCGTCGCCGTGACCGAGACGATCGCGGGCCACAACCCCCATGCCGACAGCGTCTCGCTGATGAACGGCATCTGGTGCAAGGTCTATGGTTGCCTGGTCACCTATGATTTCGAGACCGGCACGTTCGATTCCTACATGCTGGAAAGCTGGGGTCTCAAGGATCCCGAGGAGCCGACCGTCTGGGCTCTCGAGATCAAGGACGGTCTCATGCGCCACAACGGCGAGCAGCTGGTGGCCGCCGATATTGCCCATTCCATCGACCGCATTGCCAACGATCCGAACTCGCGACAGACGCAGAATGTGCGCCAGGTGGTCGAAGTACGGGTCATCGACGAGCTCAATCTGGAAGTCGTCACGGACCAGCCCATGGTGACGCTGCCGACATTCATGCAGAACTGGATCGTTACCTCCAAAGCGCTCTACGACGAATACGGACCTGAAGTCGCTGACCGCGAGCATCCGCACGGTATTGGACCGTATCGGCTCGTGGATCTCAGCATCGGAAATCATCTCGTCCTGGAGAAGGTCCCCGATCATCCGCGTGCGCATCCCGATAACCCCGACGAGGTTATGCTGCGCATCATGCCCGAGCCGGAGCAGCGGGTGACGGCCCTGATGAACGGTGAAGTGCAAGTTGCCCAGTTCATACCGCCACAGCTGGTTCAGCGGGTCGATCAGGCGTCGCACCTGGATATCGCCTGGGTTGATGCCATGGAAATCATGTTCCTCGCCATGAACCCCGAGACCCCGCCCTGGGATGATGTTCGCGCCCGGCAGGCGGTCGCTCATGCCATCAATCGCGATGCGCTGGTGCGGGCCCTTCTGGGCGGACAGGCGACGATCCTGAACGGGCCTGCCGGCCCCGGTGTCGTCGGTTACGACCCCGACATGCCCACTTTCTACGAATACGCTCCCGAGAAGGCGCGTTCCTTGCTCGAAGAAGCCGGGCTGGTCGGCGTCGAGGTGGATTATTACGCGACGGTGGGTCGCTACATCGCGGATCGCCAGATCAGCGAAGCCATCGTGCCCATGCTGGAGGAAGTGGGCTTCAAGGTAAACTTCAATACGCCGGAATGGTCTACGCTCTGGTCGGATGTGCAGGATGGTGGCGTGCCGTTCTATTACATGGGTCGCGGCAGTGTCGTGGATCCGTCCGCCGCCCTGTCACAGTATTTCGAGACCGGCGCATCGCCGCGCATCGCCTATTCGAATCCCGAG
>NZ_DATGCW010000007.1:0-35369 GCF_035311605.1 Saliniramus sp. | reverse complement strand
GAATCCGCCCCCGCCCCGATCCTGCGCCGCCTCGCGGCGGAAGCCGGCGTCCCCGATCTCAAGCGGCTGGAAAAGGAACTCGCCGACACCCGCAGGATGGTGCGAAAGCTGTTCCAGCATTATCTCGAAGGCGGATCATCGACCTGACCGAACAGCGCCGGCATGACCGCTTCGATCGGCAAAGCGGGGCAGTTCTCATCAGCGGAGAGAAGGCCGGTGAGAGCGAGTTGGCTGTAACCGTGAACGATAGTCCAGAGCAGTATCTCCGCGCGCCGACTCGCATCGGCTGGCGTGAAGCGCGCAGGCACAAGAGCGTGACCGCGAAGAGTTCGAAGCGTTCATGCAATCGCGCAATCGCGTAACGCCCCCCGCAAGCGGGTCGCCGCGCTGAGCCTCATGCCGCAGCGTCACTCTGCAGCGTCGCGACCGCTGCCGTAGCGCTTTTCGATATAGTCGACGACGAGCTGCTTGAACTCGTTCGCGATCTGCGGCCCGCGCAGGGTCACCGCCTTCTTGCCGTCGATGAAGACCGGTGCGGCGGGTTGCTCGCCGGTACCGGGCAGCGAGATGCCGATATCGGCGTGTTTCGATTCGCCCGGCCCGTTCACGATGCAGCCCATCACCGCCACATTGAGCTCCTCGACACCCGGATGCGTCTCGCGCCAGCCGGGCATGGACGTGTTGATCCAGCTCTGGATGTCGCGAGCGAGTTCCTGGAAGACCGTCGAGGTGGTGCGGCCGCAGCCCGGACAGGCCGCGACGAGCGGAACGAAGGTACGAAAGCCCATCGTCTGCAACAATTCCTGCGCCGCCTTCACCTCCAGCGTGCGATCTCCACCGGGCTCGGGCGTCAGCGAGAAGCGGATCGTGTCGCCGATTCCGTCCTGCAGGAGGATTCCGAGGGCGGCGGAAGAGGCGACGATGCCCTTCGAGCCCATACCAGCCTCGGTCAGGCCCAGATGGATAGCGTAATCCGAGCGCCGCGCCACCTCCCGATAGATCGCGATCAGATCCTGCACACCCGACACCTTGGCCGAGAGGATGATGCGGTTGCGCGGCAGGCCGATCTCCTCGGCCCGCTCCGCCGAGAGCAGCGCCGATTGCACCATCGCCTCGCGGGTGATGGCGCGGGCATCAAGCGGGTTGTCGCTCCGGGCGTTCTTATCCATCAGATGGGTGAGCAATTCCTGATCGAGCGAACCCCAATTGGCACCGATACGCACGGCCTTGTCATTTCGGATCGCCTGCTCGACGATCATGCCGAACTGCTTGTCCTTCTTGTCCTTGAAGCCGACATTGCCCGGATTGATCCGGTACTTCGCCAGCGCCTCGGCACAAGCCGGGTGATCCTTCAGCAGCTGATGGCCGATATAATGGAAATCGCCGACGAGCGGCACGTTGATGCCCAGCCGCTCCAGCCGCTCGCGCACCTTCGGCACGGCTGCCGCCGATTCGTCGCGATCGACGGTGATGCGCACGATCTCCGAGCCGGCATTGGCCAGAGCCGCCACCTGCGCCACGGTGGCATCGATATCCGCCGTGTCGGTATTGGTCATCGATTGTACGACGATCGGGGCGCCCCCGCCGACCGTGACATGGCCCACGGGCACCCCGATGCTGCGATGGCGTTGCGCCGGACCGGCGGTGGAGGCTTCGATATCGGACATGTTGCTTCCGGAAATACGCTGCGCAATGAACCCAATGCGTTAAGTGATGCGATCAGACCCGCGCGTCAAGCATCGCCTTGCTTTTCGCTGCAATGTCCGCACAGGCCGGAAATCTCGAGAACCGGGTGACGCGGCTTGAATTGCTCGGCGCTGAGCATCTGCCCGAGCGCCTGCGACAATGGCGGTGCGCAACGTTCGTCGACGCCGCCGCATGCGTCGCAGATCAGGAAGGCGACGAGTTCCTCCGGGCCGTGGCCATGCGGACAGGCGATGAAGGCGTTGCGGCTGGCCAGACGATGCACGAAACCCTGCGCGATCAGAAAATCGAGGGCGCGATAGATCGTGATCGGCGCGAGCGTCTTGCCCTCCTGCGGGCCGAGAATGTCGATGATTTCATAAGCGCCGACGGGCTTGTGCGTGTCGTAGAGCGCCCCAAGCACGGCGCGCCGCATCGGAGTCAGGCGCTGCCTTCGCTCCCCGCAGATCGCTTCCGCACGCGCCAGCGCCTCGCCAGCCTCCGCAGCCCGCTCGCGCGCATGGCGGCAGGGTGCGCCGTCATGATCGTGATCACGGTCATGATGGTCATGGCCGCGCCCACGATCCGAATGGCTCTCGACCATTTTGCCTCCAAGGCTCAAATCGCGTGTGATCATGAATGTAACAATATACCAGATTCCGCGCGAGCACCAGAACAGGCGCGCCGTTTCAGTAGCCGTGCAGCCGGTCAATGAGGCGCTGCAGCCGGGTCATGTCTGCGAAAATGTCGTGGATCGCCGCTTCGAGATCGATATCGCTGCGCAGGATCGAGGGCATGGCCAGCAGATCCTGGCGGCGCGGAATCGCCATATAGAACCAGTCCCCGTCGAATACGGCCGTGAGCGGCGCATCGCGGCCCTTGCCGCCGATCTCGTCGTCAATGGCGATCAAGGCGCGGGCGAGTCCCGCCGTGATGGTGGCGCGGGCGAGATCGGCATCGGCGCTATAGACCGCGAATCGCTCCTCGAATGCCGCATCGTCGAACACCACGCGCTCCCGGTGGCGCCGATGGCCGAGCGTCAGCGCCTCGGCGACACGGTTGAGCATTCCGCCGTAATCGCGCGCGACACGGATCATGGGCGAGACGGGATAAGGCGCGCGCACCTTCACCAGGAGCCCCTTGAAGACGGTACGTCGGCTGCTGTTTCGCCCGCGCGTCACCTGTTCGAGATGGGCCTGCGCGACCTCGAAGGGCGTGCCGCGGCGACTGCCGCTCACATGATGCTCGATATCCGCGCGGTTGTGCCCGCCGATGAGATTGCGTGTGCGAAACGCCTCGGCGAATTGCGGATCGCGGGCGTTCGCGCTGTAATCGAGATTGCCGATGAATCCGGTGATCTCCGGCATCACGATGGCGAACATCCGATCACGCCAGCCGCGCGAGCGGCGACGCACCAGCATGTAGCCGACAAGACCGACCATCGCTTCGCCGAAGACGAGGGGGCCGAGGTAATCCTTGCCGAAATAGTCCCAGGTAAGGAAACCGGCGAATAATGCGAGCGCGATCAGAGCCGCCAGTTCGAGCAGCGTGCGGCGCACGGCGGCATTGCGCTGGCTCTGCAACGTGTCGAGACGCGGGAGCAGCTGCGTCCGGTAGACTTCCGCGAAGCCACGCTCCAGCTCGTGGATTTCCTTGAAATCGCGCTTTGACAAACTTCGATCTCCGATATCAACGGAAATGATCGTGACACGGATATCTTGCACTTCCGTTTCCCGGGTCATTGCACGCATACTGGGACCATGACGGAATCCGATCGCAATATCACAATCGATACCCTGTTCGACGCCGCCGCCTCCGTGCGCGAACGTGCGCACGCCCCCTATTCGCGCTTCCGGGTCGGCGCCGCCGTGATCGACGAGACGGGCGCGCTTCATACCGGCTGCAACGTCGAGAATGCCGCTTATCCTGAAGGCGTCTGCGCCGAAGCGGCGGCGATCGCGGCGATGGTGGCCTCCGGTGGCAGGCGAATCCGCGCCATCGCGGTGATCGGCTCCGGCGCGGCCATGACAACGCCCTGCGGCGGTTGCCGCCAGCGCATCCGCGAATTCGCCGATGCCGATACCCGGATCCATTTGCACGATCCGGCGACGGATTCACGCCACAGCCTGTCATTGGAAGAATTGCTGCCGCTCGCCTTCGGCCCGGCCAATCTGAAGGACGATATCCGATGAGCCAGGACTACGACGCCGCCATCGCCGAAGCGCGCGCGGCGCTCATGCGGGCAGATTTTCCGCGCGATCACACCTGCGCCATCGTGCTCGGGACCGGGCTCGGCGCGCTCGTCGATGATCTCGAGGACCCGGTCGGTCTCGATTACACCGCAATCCCGCATTTTCCGGAAAGCCCGGTGAGCGGCCATGCGGGCCGGCTCGTCTCGGGCCGGCTCGCCGGGCGGCGTGTGCTGCTGATGCAGGGGCGCAAGCATTATTACGAGACCGGTGATGCGCAGGCGATGCGGGTGCCGATCGGCCTGCTCGCGGCTTTGGGCGCCCCGCCGCTCGTCCTGACCAATGCCGCCGGCTCCACCCGAGCGGAAATTCCGCCCGGGTCGCTGGCCATGATCACCGATCACATAGCGTTCTCCGGACTCAATCCGCTGATCGGCGAGGCGGATGAGCGGCGTTTCGTGCCGATGTCGCAGGCCTATGATCCCGGGCTCGCGACTTTGCTCGAAAGCGCCGCGCGCGCATGCGGCGTGACGCTGGCGCGCGGGGTCTACATCTGGTTTTCCGGGCCGAGCTTCGAGACGCCGGCAGAGATCCGCATGGCGCAGGTGATGGGAGCTGATTTCGTCGGCATGTCCACCGCGCCGGAGGTGATCCTCGCGCGATTCTACGGGCTGCGCGTGGCGGGCATCTCGACTATCACCAACATGGCGGCGGGGCTGTCGCCGATCGCGCCGGCGCATGATGAGACCAAACGCGTCGCGGCGCAGGCAAGCGGGGACCTGCGGGCGCTGCTGGCCGGCTTCGTCGCGTCGCTGCCCGCACAATCGACGGAAGCATCATGAGCGAAGCGGATTTTCTCCCACAGGAAGTCATCCGGGCGCTGCGTGACGGCCAAGAGCCGGCGAGCGATGATATCGCGCGCTTCATCGCCGGCCTCACCGACGGGCGCGTTGGCGAAGGCCAGGCGGCGGCTTTCGCCATGGCGGTCTTCTTCCGGGGTCTGTCGCGGGAAGGCCGCGTGGCGCTCACCCGCGCCATGACCGAATCGGGCCGGGTGCTGGCCTGGGATCTGCCCGGGCCCATCCTCGACAAGCATTCCACTGGCGGCGTGGGCGATTGCATCAGCCTCGCTCTCGCGCCGGCGGTGGCGGCCTGCGGCGGATACGTGCCGATGATCTCCGGGCGCGGCCTCGGCCATACCGGCGGCACCCTAGACAAACTCGATTCCATCCCCGGCTACGTTTCCCAGCCCGGGCTCGACGCCTTCCGAAAGGCGGTGCGCGAGGCCGGCTGCGCCATTATCGGCCAGACGGTCGATCTCGCCCCGGCGGACCGGCGCCTCTACGCCATTCGCGACGTGACTGCGACGGTCGAATCGATCGATCTGATCACCGCCTCCATCCTCTCCAAGAAACTCGCGGCGGGGCTTGACGGGCTGGTCATGGACGTCAAGACCGGATCCGGCGCCTTCATGCCCGATCTCGCCGGATCGCGGGCGCTTGCGCAGAGCATCGTCGATGTGGCCGAGGGTGCCGGCCTGCCGACGCGGGCGCTCATCACCGACATGGACGAGCCGCTGGCTCCCGTTGCCGGCAATGCGCGCGAAGTGGCCTTCATCATCGCCTATCTGAAGGGCGCGCATGCTGATTCGCGTTTTCATGCGGTGAATTGCGCGCTCGGTGGCGCCATGCTCGCGCTCGGCGGCCTCGCCCGCGACACGTCCGAGGGTGAGGCGATGATCGCGCGGGCGATCGCCTCGGGCGCGTCCGCAGAGCGTTTCGCCCGCATGGTCGCAGCACTCGGCGGCCCCACCGATATGGTCGAGCGCGCCGAGGCGCATCTCGTGGCTGCACCCGTGATGCGCGACGTCACGGCGCCGCGTGCGGGCTACATCGCGCGCATCGCCACCCGCGAAATCGGCCTCGCCGTGGTCGCGCTCGGCGGCGGGCGGGTGCAGCCGGGGGATGGAATCGATCACCGGGTTGGCGTCGATGCCCTTGCGGGATGCGGCGCGAAGGTCGATGCTGGCACCATACTGGCGCGCGTGCATGCGCGCGACGAGGAGACGGCGCGTACTGCGTGTGCGCGCATCCTCGCCGCCTTCACGATCGCCGATGCGCAACCCGGCCCCGCAGCACTCGTCGCCGATCGTATCGGCGGCTGAGCGGCGCGAGGCCCCGTCGAAGAGGATGAACGCCCGTGACCTTGCTCGTCGCACTCTCGGGATGGGATGCCCAGACCTGGGTCGATCGTTTCGCCGCGCTCCTGCCGGACCGTAATGTCGTCGCCCTCGGCGAACCTTTCGACCGGCGCGAGGTACATTACGCGGTGACCTGGAAGCACCCGCCTGGCGCGCTGGCCGGCCTGCCCAATCTTGCCGCGATCTTCTCGTTGGGTGCCGGTGTCGATCACCTGATGGGTGATGATCGCCTGCCCGAGGTGCCGATCGTGCGCGTCGTGGACGAGGATCTCACCGGGCGGATGAGCGAATACGTTGTGATGCATGCCCTGATGCATCTGCGCCAGCAGCCGCGCTACATGGCGCAGCAACAGCGTGGCGTGTGGGAGGATGACCGCCTCCAGCCCGCCGCCCACGAGGTCCGCGTCGGCGTGATGGGGCTCGGCGTGCTCGGCATTGATGCCGCGCGCAAGCTGAAGATGATGGGGTTCGACGTCGCCGGCTGGTCGCGCTCGCCGAAGGATATCGACGATTTCCCGACTTTCTCCGGCACGGACGGGCTCGGCCCCTTCCTCGCGCGCACCGACATCCTCGTGGTGCTGTTGCCGCTCACCGATGCAACGAAGGGTATTCTCGATTACAAGCTGCTCGCGCAACTCGCCCATGACGGGCGTCTCGGCGGCCCGGTCGTCATCAATGCCGGGCGCGGCGGCCTGCAAAACGAGCCCGACATCCTGCGCGCCCTTGATGACGGCAAGCTGAAAGCCGCGAGCCTTGATGTCTTCGTCGAGGAGCCGTTGCCGCCGGATTCGCCCTTGTGGAAGCGCGAGGAAATCCTCATCACCCCCCACAATGCGGCGATGAGCGCCCCCGACGCCATCGCCGCCCAGATCGCCGATCAGATCAGGAATGTCGAATCCGGCGGTGCCCTGCGCAACCTGGTCGATCGCGCCCGGGGGTATTGAGCGGGGCCAGGGCGCGGCCTTCATGCAGGGCGCAGTATCCCTCTCCCTCGTGCGTGGACAGACCGGGGACATGGTGAACGGTCGAAGGGTTGTTCCAGCTAGAGCATGAGGGCAGGCCCCGGCCTCCCTGCCCGCCGGCTACGAAGCCGTTATCATCGTAAAATCGTTCAGGCCGCCGCAGCGGCGAGAGCGGCCTGGGGATCCCGGGCGCTGTCGGCCACATCGCGTCCAATCAGATCGGTCAGCCCCTCCGCGCCCGTGCGCTTCAGATGATCGCAGATGCCCCGCTTGATGGCGCCGACGAGCCCCGGCCCCTGATAGACCAGAGCGGAATAGAGCTGCAGCAGGCTCGCGCCGGCGCGCAGCTTTGCGATTGCCGCCTGCGGCGAATCGATGCCGCCCACGCCGATCAGCGGAACGCGCCCCTCGACGCGCAGCGCCGTCTGCGCCAGCACCTGGGTCGAGCGCAGGAAGAGCGGGCGCCCGGAGAGGCCGCCGGCCTCGCCCGCCATGGCTTTCTCCGTCAAATCCGCAGGGCGGACGGTGGTGGTGTTCGAGACGATCATGCCGTCGATGCCGCGCGCGCACACGGTCGCGACGACCCCGTCGAGGCCGGCTTCGTCCATGTCCGGAGCGATCTTGATCAGCAGTGCCGTGCGGCTGCCGATCGCGGCATCGGCTTCATCGCGCGCGGCGGTGCAGCCGGCGAGCAGCTCATCGAGGAAGGCCTCACCCTGGAGATCGCGCAGGCCGGGGGTGTTGGGAGAGGAGATGTTGATGGTGAGGAACTGCGCGAGCCCGCACAGACGCGTCACCAGCATCACGTAATCGGCGATACGGTCGCGCGATTCCTTGTTGGCGCCGAGATTGACGCCGACAATTCCCGGGCGTCCACGCCGCCGGCGCAGGCGCTCGGATATGGCGGCGAGGCCGTCGCTGTTGAGGCCGAACCGGTTGATGATCGCCCCGTCACGCGTCAGCCGAAAGACCCGCGGGCGCGGATTGCCCGGCTGCGGCAGGGGGGTGACGCCGCCGCATTCGACGAAGCCGAAACCGAGTCCGAGCAACTGGTCGGGCACGTCGCATTGCTTGTCATATCCGGCAGCCAGACCGAGCGGATTGGGGAAATCGAGGCCGAAGGCGGTCATGCCCAGACGCGGATCGTCGGGTGCCGGCCTGCGTGGCGGCAGCAGCGACAGCGCGCGAATCGAGGCGTGATGGGCAGTTTCCGGATCAAGGGCGTGCAGCGCCGGACGGGCGAGTGAAAACAGCGCTCCGATCACGCAACGCCCTCCGGAAAGACATGCCGGCCCTGCGCATCGCGGGGCAGCGGCACGACCGCGCGCACGGCGCTGAGCGGAAGGGGCCCGTAAAGGTGCGGAAACAGATCGCCGCCGCGTGACGGCTCGTATTTCAAGGCGGGACCAAGCGCCGGGCCGTCAACGGCGATCAGCAGGAGATCATTCTGGCCGGCGAAGTGTTTCGCCGCCGTTTCGCGCAGCTGCGAGGCCGTGGAAAAATGGATGAAACCGTCAGCGACATCGACCGGAGCGCCGTCGAAGCGCCCGGACGCCTCGGCCCGCTCCCACATCGGGCGGGGGGCGATCTTCCAGACGATGTCGGGATCGCGCGGATCGGGGGTGCCATCCTGCCGGTTCATTGCCTGTCTCCGATCGCCGTTGCGCGGGTCGCCGCTCGGGAACAGGCTTATAGGCAGCGCCGTCGATGCATGCAAGCCTCTGCGGCATGACGGGGCGGAGCCGCGGCTGACGGGGAAAATTGTCTTCGCGATGCGCGGAAAATCTTGACGACGTGCGGAAAGCGTTTGCGCAGGGATATGCGCTTTGCTATATTTCCTAATATAAGGCGATATTCGTAAATCTTTACGCTTCCTTTGTGAGGCGATTGGTTGTCCAGCGCCGGAGCAGATTCATGTTGACCCACACCCAGATCTGGGCCGCGATCGACCGTCTTGCCGAAGCCAACGGGATGTCGGCTTCCGGGCTCGCCCGCAGGGCCGGGCTCGACGCGACGAGCTTCAACAAGTCGAAGCGTGTCGCCTCTGATGGACGCGAGCGATGGCCTTCGAGTGAATCAATCGCCAAGATTCTGGCCGCCACAGGTACCGACCTGCACGGTTTTGTCGATCTCGTCGAACCGTCTGCGCCACCGCCGCGCATGGCGGTTCCGCTTGTCGGTTGGGCACAGGCGGGTTCTGGCGGATTGTTCACCGAAGACGGGATGCCCGCCGGTTCCGGCTGGGAGGAAATCGCCTTTCCGGATGCCGGCCCGGACAAGCTCTTCGCGGTCGAGGTGTCCGGCGATTCCATGGAGCCGCTTTATCGCGACGGCGACATCCTGATCGTCTCCCCCGATGCGGGTATACGCCGGGGGGACAGGGTTGTGGTGCGATTGCATAACGGTGAGGTTATGGCAAAGGAGCTGGAGAGGCAGACTCTCCGCAATGTGGAGCTGAGATCACTCAATTCCGCGCATCCCAACCGCATGATTCCGGTTTCAGATATCTCCTGGATTGCGCGAATTATGTGGGTAAGGCAATAATTTACCATTAATAGATAATTACAAATTATACTTCATGAATTTTTATTATTTTTGTTTGACTCATCAGGGGTCCTCGGCGATTGTACGGACATTCGGATTGCCCAAGAGGACGAGCCATGATCGACGCGAAAACGAATAATTCGGGTGAAATGCCGACCACGGGCGATGCAGTCGCCGACAGCCCCAGCCTCGCAACCTTCATTGCCGCGCTGACCGATTGTTTCGAAATCCCGCCGGAGCAACTGGAGCAAACACTGCTCTGCTGCTCTGCCGAGAAGCTCGCAACCTTCCTCGCCGGGAATCACGACAGCGCCGTGAAGCTGCGCAAGCTGCTTCAGCTCGATCCCGCCCGGATTGATGCCGCCGAGCTCGCCGTCGCCCTGTCGCAGCCTGCGGGGCATGTCTGCCGCGCGGTGTTCGAGACGCTCGACCGGATGGCACGCATCGCGATCGACCCGGAAACGGTGCTTGTTACACGCATGCGCCATACCAAACAGTGCATTCTCGCCGCCTGGGATCGCGCCATCGACCTGGTCGCACCCGCCGGATACATCGCGCAGGAGGAGGCCTATGATCTTGGCATCGGTTCGCAGGTCTATGCCGCCATGGCGGCGCGCTACGGCAAGACCGATATCGAGGCCCTGAGCCATGGCGAGTTTCTTGCGCTCGCGCCGCGGCTGATCGAATTCTGGCCCGTGAGCGAGGATGGTCTGAAGGCTCTGACCGATATGCTCTATGAGCTCGAAGACGTGATCGAGCTGCATAGCGACGCCCAATTCATGGCCATCATGCGCGATGCTGCGGAGTGAGCGCGCAGGCGGCGCTCACGCTCGTGAGGTCAGGCCGCGCTGGCCGCGTCCGGCGCCGCACCAACCTTCGCTGCGGTAATCACCGCCTGGGTGCGGCTGTCGACCCCGAGTTTCTGCAGGATCGCGGAAACATGCGCCTTCACCGTCGCCTCGGATACGTTGAGTTCATAGGCGATCTGCTTGTTCAGGAGGCCCTCCGACAGCATCATCAGCACACGCACCTGCTGCGGGGTGAGGCTGGCGAGGCGCCGGGCAATGGCATCGACCGCATCATCCTGACCGGTCTGCGGCAGATCCGGGTCGATCCAGGTCTCGCCGGCCAGAATGGCGGCAACCGCCTCGGCGATGCGTACGCTATCGGCTGATTTCGGAATGAAACCGGCCGCGCCGAATGACATGGCGCGGCGGACATTGGCGGCATCCTCACTGGCCGAGACAATCGCGACCGGTATTGCGGGATGCTGTGCGCGCAGATAGATCAGACCGGAAAAGCCTTGAGCCCCCGGCATGGCGAGATCGAGCAGGATCAGGTCAGCCGCGTCATCCTCACGCAGGGCCCTTATCAGATCATCGAGATCACCGGCTTCGCGTATCCGCGCCCCTGGCATGGCGAGAGCGAGTGCCTGACACAGTGCGCCACGAAACAGCGGATGATCATCCGCTATGATGATGGTCGTTTCGCCATCCAAAGCCATTATCCCCCCGGATAAAACCGTTCTTATGCTCTGAAGCCGTATTCTCTGCCTTTTTTTGTGAAATGCAACTTTGGTGTGAGAAGCAATTCCATTGCAATGCAGCAATCATCGCCTGCTGCAGCCTACGGTCAAGTACGGATCGTTAACTTCCGCTTGGAATAATATTGCCTCTTCGTGGTTTCGCCGGGAATGACGTTTTGATTGATCATGCTTCCATCTGCCGCGCCTGCCGCGACGGCAATGCCTTCAAGACACCTTTTTCAATGGCTTTCCAGCCGATCGTCAACCGCGCCACCAGCGCCGTCTTCGCCTACGAAGCGCTGGTGCGCGGTCCCGTCGGCGAGGGCGCGGGCAGCGTGCTCGGTACGGTCGACGACACCAACCGCTATGCCTTCGACCAGGCCGCGCGGGTGAGAGCGCTGGAACTCGCGGCACAGCTCGACCTGCCCCGCAAGGCGTCGAACCTCTCGATCAATTTCCTGCCCAATGCCGTCTACCGCCCGGAAGCCTGTATCCGCACCACGCTGGAGACTGCGTCGCGGGTCGATTATCCGATCGATTCCCTCATTTTCGAACTGACCGAGGGCGAAGCCGTGGCCGATGCCGGGCATCTGACGCGGATCGTCGAGAGCTATCGCAAGATGGGCTTCAAGACCGCGATCGACGATTTCGGCGCCGGCTATTCCGGCCTCAACCTGCTGGCCCGCTTCCAGCCGGATATCGTCAAGCTCGATATGGAACTCGTGCGCGACATTGACCGTGAGAGGGTCAAGCGCGTCATCGTCTCGGGAATCATGCACATCTGTGATGATCTCGGCATCACCGTCATCGGTGAGGGCGTCGAGACGGTGGGTGAGAGCGCGGCTTTGTGCGATCTCGGCATCGCGCTGCAACAGGGTTACCTCTTCGCCCGGCCCGGTTTCGAAACACTGCCCGATCCCGTCATGCCGGCGGAGCCGGCCTGCGCCTGATCCGCAGCCGCAGCGCGGAGCGGGTGCATTTCGCGCTCGCCTTTTTTCAGAATGGTAAGCAGGCTGTCGATGCTATCGGCCTCGGCGGCGGGCTTGTCCCAGCGGATGCGGTGGATGCGCGGAAAGCGCATGGCGATGCCGGATTTGTGGCGCGGCGAGCGTTGCAGCCCCTCGAATGCGATCTCGAGCACGAGCCCTTCATCGGCCCCGTGGGCGACTTCGCGGACCGGGCCGTAGCGCGCACGGGTATGGGCGCGGACATGGCGGTCGAGCTGGCCGAGTTCGGCATCGGTGAAGCCGAAATAGGCCTTGCCGACGGGTACGATGCGCCAGCCTTCCGGCTCCTCGCGCCAGACGCCGAAGGTGAAATCCGAATAATAGGACGAGCGCCTGCCATGGCCGCGCTGGGCATACATCAGCACGGCATCGACGAGATGCGGATCGCGCTTCCATTTGAACCATTGTCCCCTGGGGCGCCCCGGCAGATAGGGGCTGTCGGCGCGCTTGAGCATCAGCCCCTCGACCGCCGTGGCATCGTCGCCCGCTCCAGCCTTTTCCGGAGCGACACGCGCTGCCGCGAGCGCCTCCCGATCGGCAAAAGGAACGAGTGGCGAGACATCGATGCGCGCGCAGTTCCACCCCGTCGCCGCCGCCTCCAGCACGGCGCGACGCTCGATGAAGGGCAGCGGGCGCAGATCCTCGGCTCCGCGCGCGAGCAGATCATAGGCGCGGATATGAGCGGGATAATCAGCCATCAGCTTGCGCGAGACGCTCTTGCGGTTGAGCCGCTGCTGCAGCACGTTGAAGCTCTGCACGCGCCCCTCGCGCAAAACCAGCAGCTCGCCATCGATGACGGTCTCTTCCGGCAGGATTTCGAGCAGATCGGGAAAGGCGGGCGAGATATCCTCGCCGGTGCGCGAATAGATCCGCCGCACCAGCCGCCCCTCCGCGTCGCGGGCGCAGGCGGCCTGGACGCGGATGCCGTCCCATTTCCATTCCGCGATGAAGGCTGCGGGATCGAGCCCCGCGAGATCGCTCTCGTCGAGCGGATGGGCCAGCATGGGCGGGCGGAAGGGGACGGGGTCGCGGCTCTGCGGTCGCTCGCCCATACCCTGCGCCCAGGCAAACAGCGCTTCATAGGGCGGCTCCAGCCCGTGCCAGACCTCCTCGATGTCATCCGGCGCGAGCGGGCCGAGCTCGGCCAGCGCGACCTTGGCGAGGCGCGCCGAGACGCCGACGCGCAGGGAGCCGGTGATCAGCTTGAGCAGCGCCCAGCGTCCGTTTTCGTCGAGCCTGTCGAGCCAGCCGGCCAGCAGGGCGGGCAGGCGCGCCTTGCCGGTTTCCGACAGGCCCGCCACTACCTCTGACAGGCTTGGCGCCGGCTCCTCCGGCGCGGCCTCATCCGGCTGCGGCCAGAGCAGCGCCACCGTCTCGGCCAGATCGCCGACGTAATTGTAGGACATCTCGAACAGCACCGGATCGACCCGCTCCGCGATCAGTGCACGGATGAGCCCGGCCTTGGCCTCGCGGAATGCGAGCCCGCCGGTCAGCGCCGCGAGCGCATAGCCGCGCTCCGGATCGGGCCGGCGCGCGAAATGGTCGGCGAGCAGGCGGATCTTGGCATTGCGCCCCGATTCGAAGGCGAGCCGGTCGAGCAGGGCGGCGAATTCCTGCATCACTGGGCTCCCTTCCGAGGCGATGCAATCCGCACCATCATGATTGCGCTTCCTCCTCGCCATAGCCGAGCAGGTTGAGCGGACGCGCCGCAATCCCCTCGCCGGCGCACCAATGCGCCAGCGCATCCGCCTCGCCATGCGTGAGCCAGACCTCGCCGGCGCCGGTTTCGCGGATGGTGGCGATGAGATCGTCCCAATCGGCATGATCGGAGACGACCAGCGGCAGCTCGACGCCCTTCTGGCGCGCACGGGCGCGCACCCGCATCCAGCCGCTGGCAAAGCAGGCGATCGGATCTGGGAACTTGCGCGACCAGCGATCCTGCATGGCCGAGGGCGGGCAGATCACGATCTCGCCGGCGAGCGTAGCGCGATCAGCCGCCGCGACCTTGCGCAGGGGACCGAGATCGATGCCCTGCGCCACGTAATAATCGCTGAGTTTTTCGAGCGCCCCGTGCAGCCAGATCGGGCGGTCATAGCCCTGGGCGCGCAGGAGCGCGATCATGCGCTGCGCCTTGCCGAGCGCATAGGCGCCGACGAGATGAGCGCGGTCGGGAAACAGCTGCGTCGAGGCGATCAGCTTGGCGATCTCATCGCGAATCGGGGGGTGCCGGAAGACGGGCAGGCCGAAGGTCGCCTCGCTGATGAAGACATCGCAGGGCACGCATTCGAAGGCGGCGCAGGTCGGATCCTCACCGCGTTTGTAGTCGCCGGTCACGACGAGGCGCAATCCGCCGCGCTCGATGACGATCTGGGCCGAGCCCAGGACATGGCCGGCGGGGATGAAGCGCACGCTCACATCGCCGATGCGGATCGCCTCGCCATAGGCCGCAGCCTGCGTCGTCTGCGCGTGAGTCTCGCCGTAGCGCAGGGCCATGATGTCGAGGGTCTGGGACGTGGCGAGCACGTGGGCATGGCCAGGCCGGGCGTGATCGGCATGGCCGTGGGTGACCAATGCGCGCGATACCGGGCGCAGCGGATCGATGTGAAAATCCCCTGCCGGGCAATACAGCCCCTGCAGCGTCAGGGTGAGCAGTTCCTCGGCGCGTGGCGTCATGGTCTGCTTTATAGCGCAAGGAGCGGCACAGGACAGGTTCGTTCATCGCTGCAAGCGGGTTCTGGCATTCGCGCGGTTGCCTCGCAGGCCCGTGATGTCCACGTTAAGATGAGAAGTTTCCGGAGCTGACCGATCATGAACAAGCCGCTCGATCTCGATTCCATCGCCACGATGAAATTCGGCGTGGGGCAGAGCGTCCCGCGCAAGGAGGATCCCGTGCTGGTGCGCGGTGAGGGCTCCTATTCGGACGATGTCAATCTCGACGGACAGCTCCATGCCGCTCTGGTGCGCAGCCAGTATCCGCACGGCACGATCCGCAGCGTCGATACCGGTGCAGCCCTCGAGATGGAGGGCGTCGTCGCGGTGATCACCGGGCAGGATCTCGCTGAAGCCGGCTACGGCCCGATCGTCTCGACGCTCGGCTTCAGGAATCGTGACGGCTCGCCGATGAGCAATGTCGCACGCGCTGCCTTCGCCACCGACAAGGTGCGCTATATCGGCGACCCGATCGCCATGGTGGTGGCGAACACCCCCGAACAGGCGCGCGATGCGGTAGAGGCGGTTGAAGTCGACATCGATCCGCTTGATGCGGTGGTTGAGCCGTCGCAGGCGATGAATCCCGATGCGCCGCAGATCTATGACGACATCCCGCAAAACCGCGTCGTCGATTTCCATTACGGTGATGCGGATGCGGTGGGCAAGGCCTTCCGTGACGCCGCACACGTCACCCGCCTGCCGATCGTCTCCAACCGCGTCATCGTCGCATCGATGGAGCCGCGCTCGGCGATTGCGGAATACGATTCGGATGGCGGGCGCTGGACCATGCATATGGGCAGCCAGGGCGTGTTCGGCATGCGCGCGCTGCTCGCCAAGCAGGTGCTGGGTGTCGAGACCGACAAGCTGCGCATCCGCACGCGCCATGTCGGCGGGTCGTTCGGCATGAAATCGGCGGTCTATCCGGAATATGTCGGCCTCCTGCATGCCGCACGCACGCTCGGACGCCCGGTGAAATGGACCGATACGCGCTCGGAGAGCTTCGTCTCCGACACGCATGGCCGCGCCATCGAGCTGGAGGCCTCGCTGGCGCTCGACGAGAAGGGGCGCTTTCTTGCGGTAAAGCTCGAGGGTTTTGCCGATATGGGCGCCTATCTGTGCCACGTCTCGCCGATGTTCTCGACGCTCAACCTCGCCAAGAACGTGGTCAGCGTCTATCGCACCAAGCTCGTCGAGGTGGATGTCGCAGCGGTGCTCACCAATACCTCGCCCATGGGGCCCTATCGCGGGGCTGGGCGCCCGGATGCGAACTACGTCATGGAGCGGTTGATCGATACGGCTGCCGCCGAGATGGGGATCGATCGCGTCACCCTGCGCCGGCGCAACCATGTCAAGCCGTCGCAGATGCCCTATGCCACGCCGGTGGAGACGCTCTATGACAGCGGCGAGTTCACCGCGCTCCTCGACAAGGCGCTCGATGCCGCCGACTGGAAGGGATTTGGCAAGCGCCGCCGTGCGAGCGAGAAGCGTGGCATGCTGCGCGGCATCGGCATTGGCCAGTATCTCGAGGTCACGGCACCACCGGTCAATGAAATGGGCGGTATCCGCTTCGAGAAGGACGGGACGGTGACGATCATCACCGGCACGCTCGATTATGGCCAGGGCCATGCCTCTGCCTTCGCCCAGGTGCTCACCAGCCGGCTCGGCGTGCCCTTCGACAAGATCAATCTGCTCCAGGGCGACAGCGACGAACTGATCGCCGGCGGCGGCACCGGTGGGTCGAAATCGATCATGGCCAGCGGCGCCGCCATTCTTGAGGCGAGCGACAAGGTGATCGAGAAGGGCCGCGCCATCGCCGCCCATGTGCTCGAAGCGGCAGCTGCCGATATCGAATTCGCTGATGGCGGCTTCGCCATCGTCGGTACCGATCGGACCATCGGCATCATGGAGCTTGCCGCGAAACTGCGTGAGGGCATGGCGCTCCCGGAAGACGTACCCGACAGCCTCGATGTCAGCCATGTGCATGAAAGTGCGCCCTCGGCCTATCCCAATGGCTGCCATGTGGCCGAGATCGAGATCGATCCGGAGACCGGGATGGTGCGAATCGACCGCTATGTCGCGGTCAATGATTTTGGCACCATCGTCAATCCGATGCTGGTGACGGGCCAGCTGCATGGCGGAATCGTCCAGGGTTTTGGGCAGGCGGTGATGGAGCGCGTCGTCTATGACGAAAGCGGCCAGTTCGTCACCGGCTCCTTCATGGATTACGCCCTGCCGCGCGCCGAGGATGTGCCTTTCTTCGATTTCGACAGCCATTCCGTGCCAGCCACCACCAATCTGCTCGGAGCCAAGGGCTGCGGCGAGGCGGGTTGCGCGGGGTCGCTGCCGGCGATCATGAACGCGATCGTGGATGCCGTTCGTCCGCTCGGCATCGATCACGTGAACATGCCGGCGACGCCGCAGGTTCTGTGGAAGCTGATCCGCGATGCCCGCGCGGCGCAGGCGGGCTGATCGCGCATCGTGCAAAGATCCCGGAAGTGTTGGCGGGTTCGGCGGTGCGGTGTAAGCTGTTTGGGCATTTCGCTTTTTCGCTTGCAGGGTATCGGCACGGATCATGGCCAATGAAAACGACGCTCCCCGCACCAGCGCCGCGCGGGCCCAGACGCTGAGTGATCTCAATGAACGTTCGCGCGAGATATTCCGGCAGATCGTCGAGAATTATCTCGCATCCGGCGAACCGCTCGGCTCGCGCAATATCTCCCGGCTGCTTTCGGTCTCGCTCTCGCCGGCGAGCGTGCGCAACGTCATGGCGGATCTCGAACATGCCGGGCTGATCTACGCCCCGCATACCAGCGCCGGGCGCCTGCCCACGGAGAGCGGCCTGCGCTTCTTCGTCGATGCCATGCTCGAGATCGGCGATCTCGACCGGGCGGAGCGCGAGCGCATCGAGGTGGAGATGCGGGCCGCCGCCATGGAGCAGAATTTCGAGGGCGCGCTGGCCCAGGCCTCCGCCATGCTCTCGGGCCTGTCGCGCGGTGCAGGCGTGGTGGCGACGACGAAGCAGGATGCACCGCTCAAGCATATCGAATTCGTGCGTCTCGACCCGGCGCGCGCCCTCGTCGTCCTCGTCTCCGAGGACGGCTCGGTGGAAAACCGCCTGCTCGATCTGCCGCCCGGCCTGCCGGCCTCGGCGCTGGTGGAGGCGGGCAACTTCCTCAACGCCCGCATTCGCGGCAAGACGCTGGGCGATATCAAGCATGAAGCTAAGGCGATGCACGAATCCATGGAGCAGGAGCTCGATGCACTCACCGCGCGGCTGATCGAGGCCGGCGTGGCGATGCCGGCCCAGAGCGGCGAAGCGCGCCACCTGATCGTGCGCGGCCAGGCCAATCTGCTGGAGGATCTGAAAGCGATCGAGGATCTCGAACGCATCCGCCTCCTCTTCGATGACCTCGAAACCCAAACCGATGTCGTCGAGCTCCTCACCCGCACCGAACACGGTGAGGGGGTGCGCATCTTCATCGGTTCCGAGAACAAGCTGTTCTCGCTCTCCGGCTCCTCGCTGATCGCAGCCCCCTTCCACGATCCGCAGCAGAAACTCGTCGGCGTCCTCGGCGTCATCGGCCCGACGCGCCTGAACTACGCCCGGATCGTCCCCATGGTCGACTACACCGCCCGCGTCCTCTCGCGCATCATCAAGGAAGGGCGGTGAGGGGGCTCGGGGCGAGGGCTGAGGGCGGGGATCGGAGCTGCAGGGACGCTCACCCGGCATGCGTTATGATTTGAAGCCGCTCGCCGGCGCGGGTCTGGTAGCGGATCAGGTCGAAGCGGGCCATCAGGAATTGGCGATGACGCTCACCAGCGTCGCGCATCGCGCAAACCAGCGTCACCCCACCCTTGATCCTTCCCTTGCGGGGAGGGAAATCGCGCCCTGCATGAGGGCCGCGCCATAACTCCCCTCTCCAGCCCTGCATGACTGGCACAGCCCCCTCGATCAAACCTTGTCGCTTGCCGGGTGAAGGAATATGGTCCCGCCCGCGTGGCGCCGAGGGCGCGGCGCAGCCAGATGACGAGGATGACGGGCCGTGCTGCATATCTCCACCCGGGGCGAAGCGCCCGCGATCGGTTTCAACGATGCGCTCCTGACCGGGCTCGCGCGCGATGGCGGGCTCTACGTGCCGAGAAGCTATCCACAGATCGATGCGCAGACCATTGCCGGCTATGCCGGGCGCCCCTATGCGACCGTGGCGCGCGATGTGCTGGGCCGGCTAGTCGATGGCGAAATCGCCGACGACGCCTTCACCGCCATGGTCGCGGGAGCCTATGCGGATTTCCGGCACCCGGCCACCTGCCCGCTCGTCCAGATCGGTGACAATCTCTTCGTGCTCGAACTCTTTCACGGCCCGACCCTCGCCTTCAAGGATGTTGCGATGCAGCTGCTGGCGCGGCTGATGGATCACGTGTTGAAGGAACGCGGCCAGCGCGCCACCATCGTCGGCGCCACCTCCGGCGATACCGGTTCGGCGGCGGTAGAGGCGTTTTCCGGGCTCGATCAGGTCGACATCTTCATCCTCTATCCGAATGGCCGCGTCTCGGAGGTCCAGCGCCGGCAGATG
Source organism: Saliniramus sp. (assembly GCF_035311605.1). NCBI lineage: Bacteria > Pseudomonadati > Pseudomonadota > Alphaproteobacteria > Hyphomicrobiales > Salinarimonadaceae > Saliniramus > Saliniramus sp. The sequence continues at coordinate 15,976 of NZ_DATGCW010000007.1, read as the reverse complement.
ACGACGGTGGCGGCGCCCAATGTCCATGCCATCGCACTGGAGGGCAATTTCGACGATTGCCAGGCCATCGTGAAAGGCATGTTCAACCATGCCGATTTCCGCGACGCATTGCTGCTCTCGGGCGTGAATTCGATCAACTGGGCCCGCGTCGCGGCACAGGCTGTGTATTATTTCACCGCCGCCGTGGCGCTGGGCGGCCCGCACCGACCCGTCGCCTTCACCGTGCCGACGGGCAATTTCGGTGATATCCTCGCCGGCCATATCGCAAAAGCGATGGGACTGCCGGTGGCTGATCTCCAGATCGCGAGCAATGCCAACGACATCCTGCCGCGTGCGCTGGAAAGCGGCGATTACGCCATCAAGGGCGTGATGCCGACCACCTCCCCCTCGATGGACATCCAGATCTCCTCGAATTTTGAACGTCTGCTCTTCGAGGCCTATGACCGCGACGGCGCGGCGATCCGCGGGCTTATGGGACAGCTCGCACAGGCGCGCGCCTTCACCATCGCTCCAGAGCCGCTGGAGCGCATCCGCGGGGAATTCACGGCGCAGGCCGTCCCCGAGCCGGACGTCGCCGAGGAGATCGGCGTGACGCAGCGCGAAGCGGGCTATCTGCTCGATCCCCATACGGCAATCGGCGTGCGGGCGGCCCGCGCGGCGCTTGAGCATGATCCCGCCACGCCGCGCGTCGTGCTCGCCACCGCCCATCCGGCCAAATTCCCCGATGCGGTCGAGAAGGCCAGCGGCATCCGACCAAGGCTGCCGGCGCATCTGGCCGATCTGTATGAGCGCGATGAGCGTTTCTCCGTGGTGGCGAACGACCAAGGTGCGGTCGAGCGCTTCATCCGGGAGCGCTCGCGCATCGTGGCCGGCGGCTGATCATGAGCACCCATCGCGACATGCAGATCACCGTTCTCGAGAACGGGCTCACGGTGGCCACCGAATCGATGCCCTCGATCGCCACGGTGGCGCTCGGCATCTGGGTCGGGGCCGGGGCGCGCAACGAGCGTGAGGACGAGCACGGGCTGTCGCATCTGATCGAGCACATGGCCTTCAAGGGGACGCGCCGACGGTCGGCCAGGGCCATCGCCGAGGATATCGAGAATGTCGGCGGTGACATCAATGCGGCGACGGGGGTCGAATATACCTGTTATACGGCGCGGGTTCTGGGCGAGGATATCGATGTCGCCCTCGACGTGCTCGGCGACATCCTCACCGATTCGGTGCATGACGAGACCGAGCTCGCACGCGAGCGCGGGGTGATCCTTCAGGAGATCGCTTCGGTCGAGGACATGCCGGATGATCTCGTCACCGACGTGATGATGGAAACGGCCTTTCCCGACCAGGCGCTGGGGCGGCGGATCCTGGGGCGCCCCGAGACCGTGCGCAGTTTCACCCCCGACATGATCCGCGCCTTCTGCGCCCGCGAATACGCGCCCGAGCGCATGGTCATCACCGCCGCCGGCGCTGTCGAGCATGGCCGCGTGGTCGATGCGGCGCGGCGCTTCTTCGGCGGGCTCGGCCCGCATCTGCCCGACGCGTTGCTGCCGGGGCTGTATCACGGCGGCGAGGCACGGCTGAAGCGCGATCACGAACAGGCCAATCTCGTCATCGGCCTGCACGGGCGCTCCTTCACCGATCCGCAATACTATGCCACGCAGATCTTCACGCAGGTTCTGGGCGGCTCGCTTTCCTCGCGGCTGTGGCAGGAAGTGCGCGAGAAGCGCGGGCTGGCCTATTCCGTCGATGCCTTCCACTGGCCGTTTTCGGATACCGGCATCTTCGGCATCGGCGCGGGCGTCGCCGGGTCAGATATCCCGGAATTTCTCGATGTCACCATCGACACCTTGCGCGAAGCCACGCTGGCGCTGGACGACAGCGAATTGAAGCGTGCCAAGGCGCAGATAAAGGTCGGCCTGCAGGCGGCGCTGGAGACGCCCGGCGGGCGTATCGAACGCATGGCGCGCCAGATCCTCGCCTGGGGGCGCGTCGTGCCGATCCACGATCTCGTCGCCAAGGTCGAGGCGCTGGAGGTCGATGAAGTCCGCGCTGCGGGGGCACATCTCCTCGAAAGCTGGCCGACGCTCGCCGCCATCGGACCAATCGACACATTGCCGTCGCTGGAGGCAATCGCCGATCGTCTCGCGCATGGGAAAGGCTGAACCGTAGCGGGTTATCGAGCGATTCGCTGCACAGCAAGACACGGCGAGACCATCAATCTGCGGCCGCATCAGACGCAGGACCCGGACGCAAAACGAAAGAAGGCCGCCCTGCGGGAGGGCGGCCTTCGCATTGCCAAACCACGGCCGGCATCGACCATGACGACGTGATGATCACACGGCGCGGATCCCCACGAAGGTACGGACCCAGGTCACGGGAGCGGCGGACCGCAGAAGCAGACAATGAGACACTGGATCACCTCCTTTCGTTTGTTGATGACATGAATATGGTGTCCGAAAAAATGCGATTCGCCTAGTAGAAAAGCGAGGATCCCTGCTCTGTTTTGCAGCAGCGATGCACAGAATACCGGCTGCTGGCTCTGCAGGCACACCTTCCCTGCACCCTCGTTGCATCCGCTTGCCGCGCGCTCTTGCCACGCGCTCTTGCCACGCGCTCTTGCCACACACTCTCGGCATCGCCATCATGCTGACCGCAACGATAATCCGACCTGTCGGCACGCGGGCGTGCGCTCAGGTCCGCCAGGAGGCTTGATGAGCGAGAGTGACAAGGCGAAGAAGGCTCATATCACGAACGGATATCCTGCAAGAGGGCATCCTCCCGGCGCAAGTGTGGTATCCTTTCCGTCCGGGGGCGAGGAGGCTCCTGCCGGCAAGCGCGACGCGCAGCCCCGCATCGCCTTCAATCGCGACGAGTTGCGCGAGATCCTGAACGTCTACGGCCGCAAGGTCGCCGCCGGTGAATGGCGCGATTACGCCATCGACTTCACTCGTGACAAGGCGATCTTCTCGGTCTTCCGGCGCACCACCGAAACCCCGCTCTATCGCATCGAGAAGGACCCGCGCGCTGCGCGCCGCCAGGGTGCGTTTTCCGTCGTTGCCGGAACGGGACGCGTGATGAAGCGCGGGCATGAACTCCGGCGCGTTCTCCAGGTGCTCGAAAAAGAATTGCGGGTGGTGGATTGAACCGCGTGCCGGACTGGCCTATCCCCTGTTTCCTGATCAAGCTTGCCGCGCATTCCGGAGGCTCCCCATGACCCTGATATCGCCCGGCGGGCGCGCCGTTCTCGTCGCAGCAGCCATCGTCCTCACTCTCGCCGCTTGCGGACGCCGCGGTGCGCCCGAAGCGCCACCCGCCGCCGCCGAGCGTCAGGTGATCGAGAGCGAGCAGCAGGAGGAGAATCGCGACGTGACCGGCCCCGCCCGGTCCGATCGCCCCTTCGTGCTCGACGCCCTGCTCTGATCTCCCTCCCGCCAGCGAGCCCCCCGCCCCCATGCACCATTTTCAGTATCACAACGGCGTGATGCACGCCGAGGATGTCGATCTTTCCCGGATGGCGGAAACGGTCGGCACGCCCTTCTACTGCTATTCGACCGCCACGCTGGTGCGCCATTACGACGTCTTCGCCGAGGCCTTCGCCGGAGACGACGCCCTCGTCTGCTATGCGATGAAGGCCAATTCCAACCAGGCCGTGATCAAGACGCTGGCGGATCGCGGCGCGGGCATGGATATCGTCTCGGAGGGCGAATTGCGCCGGGCGCTCGCCGCCGGTGTTCCCGGCGAGCGGATCGTCTTTTCCGGTGTCGGCAAGACCCGCCGCGAGATGGAGGCCGCGCTTTCAGCCAAAGTGATGTGTTTCAACGTCGAATCGGAGCCCGAGCTCGAAGCGCTCTCGCAGGTCGCGAGCGCCATGGGGGTCGCGGCGCCGGTTTCACTGCGGGTCAATCCGGATGTCGATGCACGCACCCATGCCAAGATCTCGACGGGACGCTTCGACAACAAGTTCGGCATCCCGATCTCGCATGCCCGGGACGCCTATGCGAAGGCGCTCGCCCTGCCCGGCATACGCACCGTCGGTGTCGACATGCATATCGGCAGCCAGATCACCGACCTTACCCCCTTCGACAACGCCGCCGCGCTGCTGGTGGAACTCGCCCGCGATCTGATGGCGAGCGGGCATGATCTGCATCATATCGATTTCGGCGGCGGGCTTGGCATTCCCTATCGCGAAAGCGACCCGCCGCCGCCGGAGCCGAAGCGTTTCGCGCAGGTGATCCGCAAGCATGCGAAAGGCCTCGGCCTGCGCCCGGTCTTCGAGATCGGGCGGATGATCGCCGGCAATGCCGGAATCCTCGTTTCCCGCGTGATCTACGTGAAGCAGGGCGCCGGCAAGACCTTCATCATCGTCGATGCGGCCATGAACGACCTGATCCGCCCGACGCTCTACGAGGCCCATCACGACATCAAGCCCGTCTCGGAAGCGACGGGCGCGGGTACCGTCACCGCCGATGTCGTCGGGCCGGTCTGCGAGAGCGGCGATTACCTCGCCAAGGCGCGCGACCTGCCAGCCCTCGCGCCGGGTGATCTGATCGCGGTGATGACAGCGGGCGCCTATGGCGCGGTGCAGGCGGGCACCTACAACACGCGTCTGCTGGTGCCGGAGGTGCTGGTGCGCGGGGAACGCTACGAGGTGGTGCGCCGGCGCGACACCTATGAGAATCTCATCGCCCAGGATCACCTGCCCGACTGGCTGCTCGGCTGAATCCGACGCGCCTCACTGCGTCATCCGCGCGAGGAATTCGACCAAAGCTTCGCGGTCATCATCCGAAGGGATGCGCTGCTCGGGCATGCGCGTGCCGGGTGTGTAGGCTTCGGGGCCGTATTCGAACAACTCGGCCACGGTGCGCGGTGTCCAGACGATATCCATCTCGCGCAGGGCCTGCGAATAATCGTATCCCTCGGCCGTGCCGATTCGGCGACCGAATATGCCGTGCATGGTCGGCCCGGCGCGATTGCCGTCATCAGGGGTGAGCGCATGGCAGAGCGCGCAGGAGCGCCACACTTCCGCGCCGCGGCTGCCATCATCAAAAGCGATTTCGCTCGGCGCCTCGCCGCTGCCACGCGGCTCGCCCGTCGCGAGATCCCAGCGCCGGATCAGCCCGTCCTGACCGCCGGTGAGGAGATCGTCGGCGGTGATCGCGAGCGACCAGACGGCACCCTGGTCGGGCAGGAGCGCGTGGCGGCTGGCGAGGTTACCGGCATCGAGCAGCCAGACCTCCCCCGTGACCGCCGCAGCGGCCAGAACCCCGTTGCCGCTGGCGATGCTCACCAGAGGGCGCTCCGAAAGCTGGCGCTCGCCGGTCACCCCGTCGCCGTCGAAGACACGCAATGCGCCATCGGCGAAGATCACCGCCACACCTGTACCGAGGACGGCGAGGCCATTGGGCGAACCGGGCAGGCCCAGACTTCTCGCCGGCTCTCCGTCCCGCCATGTGACGAGGCGCAGATCCGAGCCGATGCTGAGCAGATCGCCATCCGCGCGATAGGCGATGCCGGTGACCATGCCCTGATGTGCATCGACGAGCCGGGCTTCGTTTGCGATGAGATCCACGAGCTGGATACGCCCGTCCCAGCTCGCAGCGGCAAGCACCGTGCCGTCGGGCGAGACCGCGAGTTCGGCGACAGGCCCCTGATGCAGTGCGGTGGTGAAACGCGGCTCACGCGCATCCGCGTCCCAGAGGGCGATACGCCCGTCCTGGCCCGCCGTGGCGAAGCCGCCATCGGGCAGGAAGGCGGTGGCGGTGACGCTGCCGTCATGGAAGCGCAGCACCAGTCGCGCCACCGCACTCTCACCGTCCCAGACGATGGCGCGGGTATCGAACGAGCCCGACAGCACCGCCGCACCCTCCACCGCCAGCGCGCTGACCGGGCCGCCATGGCCCTGCAGGTCCTGCGCGGAAGCGGGAGCGGCGAGCAAGGCCGGAGCGAACAGTACGGCGAGCATGAAACGACGCAATGAAAACCCCTCCCCGCAGCGGCAGGCATGCGCTTTCGAACCATATTGCCGAAAGGTTATGTCAGCACCGGGTGGCTGACAATGCGCGGGGTTGCGGTTCGATTGCCGCATGGGGAAAATGGAGGCTGGCGCGCGCGGTCCGGGAGCCGGAAAGATCAGGCGATTTCCTTTAGCCCGCCGCCGGAGGTCCAGTCATTGACGAGGCGTTTGCGTTTGGCGCGCCGGCGCAGCACTGTCTTGAGCTTGCTCTTCAGAAGCGTGATATCGAACGGCTTGAGCAGGAAGGCGTCGACGCCCGCCGCATGGGCCGTGGTGACCTGCTCGAAGGTGATCGAGGTCTCGGTAAGGATGAAAGCGATCTTGTAGAGGTTCTCGTCGCTCTTGACCGCCTTGAGGATCTGCATCCCGTCCACCGGCTCGAGATCGAGATCGGAGACGATCAGCCCGTATTGGCCGCGCCGGATCATCTCCAGCCCCTCAACGCCGGACGTCGTCATCTCGACATCCTCGAAGCCGAGGCGGTTGAAAATCTCGACGACGAGTTTGCCGATCTTGTGGTTGTCGTCGATGATCAGGACCGAGGGAAACGGATCGTCCGCCATGGATTACCCTCCCCCTTTGCCAAATGCCGGCATCGCCACCCTCATGTCAGCACCTCGATGCCGCGCTGCGCCAGCAGGCTCGATTGCAGTTCGATGATGAATTCGCGCAGCCACCCGGCCTTGGGCGTGCCGCGCGTGTAGGCCTCTTCGAGATTGTACCGGTCGAGGATATCGTTGAAGCCGCCTTCCCGGTCGATCAGTTCCAGCGACGGCAGGAGCTCGCGCCGGGGCACTTCGCGCCATTCCACGATGCGCACTTCCTTGTGGCGGCTGTCCTGCACGATGCGGTTGAAGGTCTGGTTGAGCGCGTCGCGATCGCCTTCCAGCATCTGTGTGAACCAGCCCTTGTCAAGCACGAGAATGCTGGTCATCAGCGAAAACTCGTTCTGGCGGCGGCTGGTGCGGATCAGATTCGCGATCTGCTCCTTGCGCTGCTCGATGTCGGAATCGAGCACGGAGCGGCTGTAATAGATGATCCGGCTGTGACTGCTGCGCGACAGCATGCGGGGCTCCTTCTTCAGGGAGAAGCTTTGCCAGAGCGAAGATAAAAAAGCGTAAAGTCGCTCACAGCCGTGCACAAACGGCCATCGGGGCCATGCTCCGCGCGCGCTGGTGCCGTCGCGGCGGATGATGATAAATGAACGCGTCTCTTGTGCTGACGGATGGTTGCATTGTCAAATCCAGCCCCGATCTACGACGATTCCCATGTCGATTCCCGCCGCGCCTGGACCCGGCTCGGGATCGCCGTCGCGCTGAGCGCCATCGGCGGGGTCGGGATGTGGTCTGTTGTGGTGGCGCTGCCCGCCGTGCAGGAGGAGTTCGGCGTGCAGCGCGCCGGCGCCTCCTTCCCCTATGCGCTGGCCATGGTGGGATTCGCCTTCGGCGGTATCCTGATGGGCCGGATCGCCGACCGTTTCGGCATCGTCTTTCCGCTCGTCGGCGGCGCCTTCGCGCTCGCACTCGGCTATATTCTCGCCGGCTTCTCCACGAGCATCCTGCAATTCGCGCTGGCACACGGTATCCTGATCGGCCTGCTCGGCTCCTCGGCGTCCTTCGGCCCGCTGATCGCGGAGATCTCGCACTGGTTCAGGAAACGGCGCGGCATCGCGGTAGCGGTCTGCGCCTCCGGGAATTATCTCGCCGGCACGTTCTGGCCGCCGGTGGTGCAGTTCTTCATCGCGGAGGCCGGTTGGCGGGCGACGCATATCGGCATCGGCCTGTTCTGCCTCCTCACCATGATCCCGCTGGCGATGCTCCTGCGCAAACGCGCCCCCGCCCTGCCCGAACCGGTGCCCGGCGCCGTCATCGCCAATCCGGCCCGCGAGGGGCTCGGCCTGTCGACGGGGACGCTGCAGACGCTTCTGCTGATCGCGGGCGTGTCCTGCTGCGTCGCCATGGCGATGCCGCAGGTGCATATCGTGGCCTATTGCACCGATCTCGATATCGGCGCCGCACGCGGAGCGGAGATGCTTTCGCTGATGCTCGCCTTCGGCATTGTCAGCCGCATCGCCTCCGGCTTCATCGCCGACAGGATCGGCGGGCTCGCCACGCTGCTGCTCGGCTCCAGCCTGCAAGGCTTTGCGATCGTCCTCTTCGTGCTCTTCGACGGCATGGCCGCGCTCTACATCATCTCGGCCCTGTTCGGCCTGTTCCAGGGCGGCATCGTGCCGAGCTACGCCATCGTCGTGCGCGAATATTTCCCCCAGCGCGAGGCCGGCATGCGCGTCGGCATCGTGCTGATGGCGACCCTGTTCGGCATGGCCTTCGGCGGCTGGCTCTCCGGCGCCATCTTCGACTGGACCGGCTCCTACGACGTCGCCTTCCTCAACGGCGTCGCCTGGAACCTCCTCAACATCGCGATCATCTCGTTCCTGCTGATGCGCCGGGGTGGATTTCGGTTCCGGAAGGTGGATGCGGGGAGCGGGAGCGGGAGCGGGGTGCCGGCGTGAGGGCCATAATAGATGTCGATTAGTGCCGCGCTTACTGAAATAGAGAGCAGATAGAATTCTTTTATCATTATCAAGTCAAACACTTTACAAAATCTATTCGAAATTATTCATCTGATGAGAGACGCAATAGAACCTCTATGCACAATGTATCTGCATTTAAAGCCGTCTCATATCGCTTGAAAAGATAATAATCGAATGATTGCATGGCTTCAATCTGATCATATTTTTGAGCAATAATTTCTGCAGCTTGAACAACACGAAGAAGTTCCGATATATCAAGTATATGAGGAAATGATTTTGTTTCTTGGACGAATTGGTTTATGAAATTTCGATCGTAGGCGCCAAAATTTCTGATTAGGCTCAAATCAGGCACTAGTACAATTGCGTGAGGGGGTTTATCCCGCTCAATTTCTAAAGGATCACCCCTCTTATTGAGTACTGGCGCACCTGATTTCAGGCTTCGAATCGCGCCTCTAAGCTGCCTAAATGCTTTACCTAGATGCTTATCAACGTCACGTTCGAGTTTTTTTCTGTTGGGCAGTTTATCCCGTGCCAAAATTGAAATGGTCTTTGATTCTATTAAAAAAGCTGCCTCGTCGTAAGAAAGAAGCAGATCAGTTAACTCCCTTGTTTGCTCGCCATCCTGTAAGGTAGGACTATGATGCACCCCTGGAAAATGAAGACTATCAGTGAGCCATACCCCAAGCTGTTCTTGATGAAATCCCTCATCTTGAGAAAATATATCAATAACACTTGCTGATGCACCTATTGTTATAAGGCTATTTTGTACTGACTCCCATTTTTTATCATTGAATAAATCCAATTTTATCCAACGACTGTCTCTAAAACTCGGGTCATGCAATTTTGACAATTGGTCATCTACAGCATCACGCATTTGCTCATAATCAAATTTACCGAGCAACGCCGTCTCAATCCACGCATAAAGTTCTTTAGGCACAACTGATGATGAAAAATATTTCCAAGCCAAGTTAACGGCAAGTTCATTGAAGAGAAACCCTACCAAGGGCTTTCCATGCGAGAATTGCCACAATGCCTCTTTTTCTTGCTCGCGCTCCATGACTGACCAAAAAATTGCACCGTTTGGCGCATCATCAAGCACTTTTACCGCATAAATCAGGCGCTGGTTCTGCACAGAAAACCAAAGTTGCATTCTTGCGCCCAGGATGATGTATTTCAGGGAAAGCGTTGTCCCCTTTATGAGAAGTGTCGGCTCGATTCCGTCGTCCCCCATTGGGTTGTCAAAGCGGACGAGTTGCGGAATGGCCAAAAACTCGGATCGGTTCTGGTGAGAAAGAATATGCATTTTTAGATTGTAACACATCGCTTACACAAGTGAAGAGCCTCTTGGCAGAAAACGCGGCGCAATAGATTCTATTTCCTATTGGCCTCACATCCCCATAAATTCCCCCGCATTCCATCAACCCCATATTTACCACGTTCCCCCAAGCTTGACCGGATTGGCGCCGGGGTGCGCTGGAATTGGGGCGAGGACGGGATGATTTATCGGACGCTCAAGGCGGCAATCTTTATTGGTCTTCTGACCCTCGTGGCGGGGCAATATGCCTATAACGCCGCGGATCGCGCGACGCTGGAGCGGATTGCGCGGGGTGAGGATCCGCAGGTCACGGGCTCGATCAACGGCACGGCGCGCGGCCAGGGCGAGGCGCGACCGATACCGGATATGCCGAGCGCGGCAAATGCCGTGCGGCTCGATCCCTGCGTGGATACGCAGCGCTGACGCGACCGACATTCAGGCGTCGAGCGCGGCGCGGATCGCGTCGAGCCCGTCGCTCAGCGCGGCGGGGCCCGGTTGCAGGATCAGCGGCGACTTGATCTCGTGGATGCGCCCCGCGCGCAGGGCGGGAATCGCTTCCCAGCCCGGGCGCGCGGCGATGCGCGCAGGCACCACCTTCTTGCCGCACCACGAGGCGAGGATCACATCCGGCGCAGCAGCGATCACCGCCTCCGGCGCGACAATGCGTTCGCGCGCGCCCTGGCAATCGCGCAGATGCGCAAAGCAATCCTTGCCGCCAGCGATGTCGATCAGTTCCGAAACCCAGCCAATCCCCGTGATCAGTGGGTCATCCCACTCCTCGAAGTAGACGCGCGGACGCGACCCCGCACGCGCATCCGCCTGCGCCGCGATCTGCGCCAGACGCGCCTCGTAATCGGCTGCCAGCGCCGCAGCCGCCTCCCCTGCCCCGACCAGCGCGCCGAGCGTTCGGATCATCGCCAGGATACCGGCAATATCGCGCTGGTTGAAGGCATGCACGGCGATGCCGGCGCGGATCAGCCCGGCGGCGATCTCGGCCTGCAGATCGGAGAAGGTGAGCACCAGATCCGGCGCGAGCGCGATGATCTTCTCCAGATCCGCGCTGGTGAAGGCCCCGACGCGCGGCTTCTCGCGGCGCACCTGCGGCGGGCGCACGGCATAGCCGGTCACACCGACGATCCGCGCCTCCTCACCGAGAAGATACAGGGTCTCTACGGTCTCTTCCGTGAGGCAGACGATCCGTTCCGGCGGAAACCGGCGCATCGGCTCATTCCGGCGCGCGATGCGTCAGAACCTTGCCCGTGGGGAAATCGAAGATCTTGCCGGTTTCGCTCCATTCCGGCGAGGCAAGCCGCAGGATCTCCGGTGCGAGCTCTTCCGGCGTGCGCAGCGTCTCGGGCTTCTCGCCCGGGAAGGCCGAGGCGCGCATGCGGGTGCGCAGCGGGCCGGGATTGAGCATCATCACGCGGATCTTCGTCTTCACGGTCTCGGCGGCATAGGCGCGCCCGAGCGCCTCGAGCGCCGCTTTAGACGCCGCATAGGGCCCCCAATACGCCTCCCCCAGATGCGCCGCACCGGAGGTGACGAGGATAGCGCGGCCCGCATCCGAGGCGCGCAAGAGCGGATCGAACGAACGCAGCAGGCGCCAGTTCGCCGTGACGTTCACCGCCATGGTCTGGTCCCAGACCTTCTGGTCGAGATGCGCCAGCGGCGTCAGCGCGCCCAGCACGCCGGCATTGCCGACAAACACGTCGAGCTTGCCCCAACGCTCATAGAGCGCGAGGCCGAGCCGGTCGAGCGCGTCGAGATCGGTGACATCCAGCGGCACCAGGGTGGCCGGCGATCCCCCCGCCGCGCGGATGTCGTCGTCGAGTTCCTCAAGCGCGCCCTGCGTGCGCGCCACAGCGACGACATGCGCCCCGGCCTCGGCGAGGGCGAGCGCCGCAGCGCGCCCGATTCCGCGCGAAGCACCGGTGACGACGGCGATACGATCCTGAAACGGTTTCGTCATGAGGGCACTCAATCGGCTTCTGCGAGCAGGGAGAGCTTGCGCGGAGTGGCGACTTCGAGATCGGACAGGGGCGTGGGATAATCACCCGTGAAGCAGTGATCGGTTAGTTGCGGCGCATGCGGATCGCGACCGGGGAAGCCGAGCGCGTGATACAATCCCTCGACCGAAAGGAAGGCGAGCGAATCGGCGCCGATATAGGCGCGCATCGCCTCCAGATCATGCGTGGCGGCGAGCAGGTTGTCGCGCTCGGGCGTGTCGATCCCGTAGAAATCGGGATGGGTGATCGGCGGCGATGCCAGCCGGAAATGCACTTCCTTTGCGCCGGCCTCGCGCATCATCCTGACGATCTTCACGGAGGTGGTGCCGCGCACCAGCGAATCGTCGATCAGCACGATGCGCTTGCCGGCGATCGCGGCGCGGTTGGCGGAATGCTTGAGCCGCACCCCGAGTTCGCGGATCGCCTGTGTCGGCTGGATGAAGGTGCGCCCGACGTAATGGTTGCGGATGATGCCGAGTTCGTAGGGCACGCCCGCCTTCTGGGCATACCCGATCGCCGCCGGCACGCCGGAATCGGGCACCGGCACCACCACGTCGATATCGACCGGATTCTCGATGGCGAGCTGCGCGCCGAAGGCCTTGCGGGCCTCATAGACGCTGCGCCCGTTCACGATGGAGTCGGGACGGGCGAAATAGATGTATTCGAAAACACAGGGGCGCGCCGGGCATGGCGGAAACGGGCGCAGGCTTTCGACACCGTCCTCGGAGATGACGACGACCTCACCGTTCTCGATATCACGCACGAATTTCGCGCCGATCATGTCGAGAGCACAGGTCTCGGAAGCGAGAATGTACTTGCCGTCGAGCTCGCCCAGCACGAGTGGCCGGATGCCAAGCGGATCGCGCGCACCGATCAGCTTCTTGTTCGACAGCGCCACCAGCGCATAAGCGCCTTCCAGGGCACGGACGGCATCGAGAAAACGCTCGATCAGGCGCGGCTTACGGCTGCGCGCGAGCAGATGCAGGATCACCTCGGTATCGGTGGTGGACTGGCAGATCGCCCCGTCCTTGATCAACTGGCGGCGCAGGCTGATGCCGTTTGTGAGATTGCCGTTATGCGCCACCGCGAAGCCGCCGCCATCAAGCTCGGCGAAGAGCGGCTGGACATTGCGGATCACTGTTTCACCGGTGGTGGAATAGCGCACATGGCCGATGGCGGAGGCACCCTCCAGCCGCTCGATCATGGCGCGATCGGAAAAGGAATCCCCCACCAGCCCGAGCTTGCGCTCGGCATGGAAGCGCTTGCCGTCGAAGGAAACCATGCCCACGGCTTCCTGGCCGCGATGCTGGAGCGCGTGCAGGCCGAGCGTGGTGATCGCCGCCGCGTCGGGATGGCCGAAAATGCCGAAGACGCCGCATTCCTCGCGCAGCGTATCGCCATCGAGATCGAAATCGTGATCCGCTCCCAAGGGCGGATAGCTGGCGTAAGTCTCGCTCATGATCGTCATTCCGCTCCTGTTTCGGAGATCCGAAACGAAAGACGGCGCCGGCACCACACCGACGCCTGTTCCGGCGGCGCAAACCGCGCCGTCAGGTCGGCTGCTGCGGGACCAGCTCTGCCGGCTCACCCGGATCGCCTTCCGGGCCGCGATCGAAGCGCTGCAGCAACGTGTCGATATCACCCGGCAACATGCCGACCAACCCGTCGCTGCCCGCTTGCAGCATCGGACGCGTCGCCGCCTCCTCCGCCCAGCCGGGCATCATCCCGTCGGTGAGGTGGCTGAAGAAGAACCAAGCGATGATGCAGATCAGAAACCCGCGCGCGGCGCCGAAGGCGAAGCCGAGCGTGCGATCGATGGCGCCGATCGCGGAATCGAGAATCATGTCGGAGATCTTCACCGTGAGCAGCGAGACGATGATCAGCGTCAACAGAAACACTACGGCGATTGCCGCGCCGAGGGCGATATCGTCATTGGCGATATAGTCACGTGTATAGGGCAGGACCAGCGGATGGAAGGACCAGGCAGCCAGCGCTGCGGCAACCCAGGCGAAGATCGCCAGAACCTCGCGTGTAAAACCGCGCACGGCGGCGAGCAAGGCGGAAATCAGAACGACGCCGATGACGACGAGATCGAGTATCGGTATGGGCATTCCGGACGAGGCCTACAAAACGCTCAAGGGCGGGCAAGCGGGAAGACGAATGAATGTCGCGCGCGCTGTATAACCCGCCACGCACCATTCGTCACCCTTGCTTTCACCCGGATGCGGCATTTCGATGGCGCCCGCGCGCCGCGATCTGCGCAACGAGCTCGGTGATATGGCCGATTACGTTGCTGCGCAAGGGCGTGGCGCCATCGGCCTCGCCGCGCAAGGCCGGTATCACGGCGGTGGAAAAGCCGAGCTTCGCCGCCTCCTTCATCCGCGTCGGCGCCTGGGAAACCGGGCGCACGGCCCCCGAGAGGCCGAGTTCGCCGAAATAGGCCGAATCCGCCGGCAGCGCCGCACCGGAGAGCGAGGAGACCAGGGCCGCCGCAGCCGCGAGATCGCAGGCGGGCTCGGTGACGCGCATGCCGCCGGCGACGTTGAGATAGATGTCGTGCATGCCGAGCTTGAGCCCCGCATGTGCCTCCAGCACCGCCACGACCATCGACAGACGCGCCGGATCCCAGCCGACCACGGCGCGGCGTGGCGTGCCGAGCGCAGTCGGCGCGACCAGCGCCTGGATCTCGACCAGCAGCGGGCGCGTGCCTTCCATGCCGGCGAAGACCGCTGTCCCCGGCGCCGCCGTATCGCGCCCTTCCAGAAACAGGGCCGAGGGGTTGGCCACCTCGGCGAGCCCCTTGCCCGTCATCTCGAACACGCCGATCTCGTCGGTGGGGCCGAAGCGGTTTTTCACCGCGCGCAGGATGCGGAAATGATGCGCGCTGTCGCCCTCGAAAGAGGCCACGGCATCGACCATGTGCTCGACCACGCGCGGCCCGGCGATCTGCCCGTCCTTGGTGACATGGCCCACGAGGATCACCGCCGCGCCGCTGGTCTTGGCGTAGCGGATCAGATGCTGGGCACTCGCGCGCACCTGCGTCACCGTGCCCGGCGCCGATTCCACCGTATCCGTCCACATGGTCTGGATCGAATCGATTACGACCAGCGCCGGCACCGCGCCCTCCGAGAGCGTCGCGATGATGTCCTCGACATTGGTCTGGGCAGCGAGCTCGACCGGGCTTCCGGCCAGCCCCATCCGCTCTGCGCGCAGCCGCACCTGCCCCACCGCCTCCTCACCCGAAATATAAGCGACGCGCCGGCCATCATTGGCGAGCGCCGCCGAAGCCTGCATAAGGAGCGTGGATTTGCCGATCCCCGGATCACCGCCGATCAGGATCACCGAGCCGCGCACGAAGCCGCCGCCGGTGACGCGGTCGAGTTCGGCAATGCCGGAAGGCGTGCGCGGCGGCTCCTTGCTCTCACCCTCGAGCCCTTCGAGCGCGAAGACGCGCCCCTTGGAGCGTGGGCTTCGCAGGGCTGCCGGAAGGCTGGCAGAAGCGTCACCGCCGACCTCCTCGACGATGGAATTCCAGGCCCCGCAGGCCTCGCACTTACCCATCCAGCGATTATAGACCGCGCCGCATTCCTGGCAGAGATAAGTCGCGCGTCGCTTGGCCAATGTGTCGTCCCGTTCGCTCAGGCGTTGCGGTAGGTGCGGGCGTAGCGGCGCCCGAGGCTGGTGAGGATCTCGTAGGGGATGGTGCCCGCGCGCGCCGCCACCTCGTCGAGCGTGAGCGCATCGCCGATCATCACGGCGAGCCCCCCGCGCCGCGCGACATCGTCCGGCGCGTCAGCGACATCGATGACGATCAGATCCATAGAGACCGAGCCGGCAAAGGGACAGGCGATCCCGCCCACCAGCGCGATGCCGGCATCGATGCCCTGCGCGGCCTTGGAATCCCAGGCGCTGGCCGAACGCAGATAACCATCGGCATAGCCGATCGACAGGGTGGCGAGACGGCGCGAGCCGCGTGCCGTCCATTTGCCGTTATAGCCGACGGCGGCCCCGTCCGGCACATCGCGCGTTTGCAAAATCTTCGCTTCGAGCCGCACCACCTCCCGCATCGGATTGGGCTGGCCGGGTACCGGATTGGCGCCGTAGAGCGC
>NZ_DATGCW010000006.1:0-3742 GCF_035311605.1 Saliniramus sp. | reverse complement strand
CGGAGAGGCTCAGCTTCACATGCTGGCCGCGCCCGGTGAGGCGGCGCTCGCGCTCGGCGGCGAGCAAGCCCAGCGCGATTGTCTTGCCGCAGATCACGTCCCAGAACGGCATGGCGTTGTTGACAGGGCCGGCAATGCCCTGCGGCCCGGTCATCATCGCGACGCCGCAGGCGGCATTGACAGTATAGTCGATCGCCGTGGCGCCATCAGGGCTGCCGTCGAGGCTGATCACGATCACATCCGGGCGGCGCGCGGCAAGCGCCTCGAAGGTGAGTTCCTTCTTCAAGGGCAGATTGGTGACGAAGATGCCATTGCCCTCGCCCGGTGCGCAGATGAGTTCGGCGGCGCGTTCGCGGTCGCCGGCGCTGCGCAGATCGAGGGTGACGGATCGTTTGCCCCGGTTGAGGAAGCTCCAGTACAGGCTCGCCCCGGCCGGGGCATGGGGGTAGCGCCGGTAATCGAGGCCGCCCGCCGGCGCATCGAGGCGGATCACCTCCGCGCCGAGCTGGGCAAGGCTCATGGTGGAGAGCGGGGCGGCGATGAAGGCAGTCGATTCCACGATGCGCAAGCCGGCGAGCGGCCCCTGCCCTGCAGCGTCGCGCGCTTCTGCCGTCGGCTGCGTCCCGGTATCCGCCTGACCCGTCATGATCCTCGCCTTTCCCGCCGTTTCGCTATTGCTGCCGCTGCGGCATTTCGAAGGCAGCGATAGCGCCGTTTGCGCCTTGCGGCAAACCGTGATCTCTATGCGCGATCCCGCCCATGGACAGATCAACACGCATGCCCGGCTTCCTTCGCTTCGCCAAAGACAATGCCGTCTGGCTCCTCGCCGGATTTCTGCTGACCTTCACCTCGAGCTTCGGCCAGACCTTCTTCATCGCGGTTTTTGCGGGCGAGATCCGGGCGTATTTCGACCTGTCGCATGGCGGCTGGGGCAGCCTCTATGCCATCGCGACCATGGCTTCGGCGGCGACCATGGTCTTTGCCGGCACGCTCTCGGACCGTTTTCGCGTCAGGGTTCTGGGCGCGGGCGTCCTGCTCGGGCTGGGGATGGCGGCGCTCGGGATGGCACTCGCCACGCATGTCATCGTGCTGGTCGTGGCGATCTATTTCCTGCGCCTGTTCGGTCAGGGCTTCATGGGGCATATCGCCATGGTCGCGATGGCGCGCTGGTTCGTGGCGACGCGCGGACGCGCGGTGTCGATCGCCGGGCTCGGGGTCGCGACGGGGGAGGCGTTCCTGCCGATCATCTTCGTGGCCCTGCTCGGCCTGTTCGACTGGCGCATGCTGTGGGTTGCCGCCGCGCTGATCCTGATCGCCTTCGCGCCGCTTCTCTACCTGCTGCTCGGGCGCGAGCGCACGCCGCAATCATTTGCCCGCGATACCGGCTCACAGGGCATCGACGGGCGGATGTGGACACGCGGCGAGGTCTTTCGGCACCGCTTCTTCTGGCTGATGGTGCCGGCGCTGCTCGGCCCGTCAGCCTGGATGACGGCCTTCTTCTTTCACCAGGTGCATCTCGCGGAGGCGAAGGACTGGGCGCATCTGACGCTGGTGGCGTTGTTCCCGCTCTTTACCGGGACGAGCGTGCTCTTCCTGCTGCTCGCCGGCTGGTTCGTCGACCGCTTCGGCTGCGCGGCGCTCGCGCGGCTCTACCTCGTTCCGATCGCGCTGGGATATATCGCCTTCGCGCTCGCGCCGAGCCCGGCAGCCGCAGGCCCGGCCATCATGCTGATGGGCGCGTCGACGGGCATGCACACAACACTGATGGCGACGCTCTGGGCCGAGACCTACGGCACCCGCCATCTCGGCGCGATCCGCGCCATGATCGCCGCGATCATGGTGCTGGGCACCGCGCTCGGCCCTGCGATCAGTGGCGGGCTCATCGATCTCGGACTCGCTCTGTCGCACCAGTTCTTCGGTATCGCCGCCTATTTCGCTGCCGCCGCGGGTCTCGCGATCTACGCAACGACGACGTTGCCGAGGCATCGCGGCAATGACGCGCAGCCGGTGTGAGCGATGAGGGCTGGCTTCGTCGGTGCCAGCGTTCTAAACCATCAGATAAAACGAATACGCGGGTCGCGCGCATGCGCAATGCCCGCAAGGAGATGCCATGTCCGTCGCCAATGCCGCCGCATCAGCGCAGTCGCTGCCTGCTCTGCTCGATGAAGCCGTTACCAGCCTCGAGGCGCTGCTCGATGCCGCGCGCGACAAGCTGCGGCCGCGCATCGTCAGGGACGGTCGCGTCGATGCCGCCCGGCTCGATGCCGAGCAGCATGCCGCCCATGGTCTGGCCTGGCTCGCAACTTACGTGCGCACGCTTCGCGAACTCACCGCCTACAGCGAACGCCTGAGCGCGGAAGGGCGCTTCGGGGCGATGGAGGAAATGCTGGTACGCATCGGCGCCGGCGAATATTGCGCCCAGGCGCTCAACGGCATCCCGATGAGCCAGGGCGAGATCGTGCGGCTCTCCGCCTTCGGCTTCGACCATGGTGAGATCGCGCAATTCTACACCCCCTCCGTTGCTGCGCTGATCGATGACGGCAATACGGCGGAAAACCGCGCCCGGGTGATCGATCTGATGCGCCAATCCTCCGGCATGCTGGTCCAGGGCGATGCCGGGCTCGACGAGACGCTGGAGGCGATCCGCAGCGAGATGCATCGCTTCTCGCAGGCCGAGATCGCGCCCCATGCGCATCACTGGCACGAACAGAACGCCTATATCCCGATCGAGGTGATCGGGCAGATGGCCGAGCTCGGTGTCTTCGGTCTCACCATCCCCGAGGAATTCGGCGGGATGGGGCTATCGAAGGTGTCGATGTGCGTCGTCTCCGAGGAATTGTCGCGCGGCTATATCGGCGTCGGCTCTCTTGGCACACGCTCGGAGATCGCGGCGGAGCTGATCCAGGGCGGCGGCACGCCGGAACAGAAGGCGCGCTTCCTGCCGGCTATCGCCTCGGGCGAGATCATACCCACCGCCGTCTTCACCGAGCCCGATACCGGCTCGGATCTCGCCTCGCTGAAGACCCGCGCAACGCGCGAGGGCGATGTCTGGAAGGTCTACGGGAACAAGACCTGGATCACCCATCCGGTGCGCGCCGATCTGATGACCATGCTGGTGCGCACGCGGCCCGAGGAAGCCGGCCATCGCGGGCTTTCGATCCTGCTCGGCGAGAAGCCGCGCGGCAGTGACGAGGCCCCCTTCCCCGTCGCGGGATTGTCAGGCGGCGAGATCGAGGTGCTCGGCTATCGCGGCATGAAGGAATACGAACTATCCTTCGACGGGTTCGAAGTCGCCGGCGAAAACCTGCTCGGCAATGTCGAGGGTGAGGGTTTCAGGCAACTGATGCAGACCTTCGAATCGGCGCGCATCCAGACGGCGGCGCGGGCCGTCGGCGTGGCGCAGTCGGCGCTCGATCTCGGCCTGCAATACGCGCAGGAGCGCATCCAGTTCGGCAAGCCGCTGATCGCCTTCCCGCGCGTGGCCGACAAGCTCGCCATGATGGCCGCCGAAATCCACATCGCGCGCCAGATCACCTATTATTCGGCCCGCGAGAAGGATGCCGGAAAGCGTTGCGATCTCGAGGCCGGAATGGCCAAGCTTCTCGCTGCGCGCGTCGCCTGGGCGGCTGCCGACAACGCGCTCCAGATCCACGGCGGCAACGGATTTGCGCTGGAATATCCGATCAGCCGGGTTCTGTGCGATGCGCGCATCCTCTCGATCTTCGAGGGCGCCGCCGAGATC
>NZ_DATGCW010000005.1:0-8345 GCF_035311605.1 Saliniramus sp. | reverse complement strand
CATATTGCGCGCCATAATAGATCGCCGCCATCATGATGATCGCGCCCGCCGGCTCCAGCGTGAACGTCAGCGGCAACAACAGCGCCAGCGTTGCCGCCGGGCCGATGCCGGGCAGGACGCCGACGAGCGTGCCGACCACTGCGCCCACGACACACAGGATGAGGTTTTCCGGCGTCAGCGCCAGCGCGAATCCCGACATCCATGCGTTCAGATCCATGCCCCGGCCTCTTCACAAACGAGGCCAGAGCGGCGCCGTGGGCGGCAACAGCGTAAGCCCGATCACCAGCGTCATGATAACGAGCGCGCCCACCGTGACCGCGAGCGCGACCGGATCGCGTTCACCGGCGCCGATGGCGGCCAGCGTTGCGGCAAGACCCGCCGAGATCACCAGCCCGAAGGCCGGCAGGCTCAATGCGAACAGCAGAACCGCGCCCAGGAGCGCCGGGCCGCTCCAGCGTTGCGCGGTCGCATCGGCGGGCTCGGCGCATGCGGCGGGCCGGGGCGGCGGGGCATTGAGCGCGCAAAAAGCCGCCCAGATCGCACCGAGCGCAATCACACCCTTGCTCAGCAATTGCGCGAACAGGCCCGGGCCGACATTCCCGCCCAGCCACGCCGGCTGGCCATAGGCGAGGATCAGCATGGCCGACCCGGTCACGACCAGTGCCAGTCCCGGTATGGCCCGCCTGAGCCTGAGCAGGGGGCCGGATCGAAGCATACGGCGCGCATGTTCCGCTTGTGATATCATGGGGCCTTGGTTCGGTTTCGCAGTCTCGCAGACAAGTCATGACCCGCGCCCGGGAGGTGCCGGGTGCGGGCATGCGGTGGGAGCGCCCTCAGCCCTCGCGCCGGGCGCCGGTGCCGCGCACGACCGGGATCCAGGTCTCGCGCTGTCTGGCGTAGTAGGCATCGACCTCGGCCGGTGTCTTGGCCGGGGGTACGATCGAGGCGAGATCCTCCAGCCTTGTACGCATCTCCTCGGATTGTACGATCTCGTTGATCATCGTGTTGAGGGTATCGACGATCTCCTGTGGCGTGTCCGCCGGTGCCGAGATGGTGTTCCAGGTCTGGCTGACGAAACCGGGCAATCCCGCTTCATCCATGGTCGGCACCTCCGCCAGCGCAGGCAGGCGCACCGGGGCGGATACGCCGAGCGGACGCACGGCATCGCCCTGTACCTGGCCGATCGCGGTCAGAGACGGATTGAAGACGAAGTTCAGACGCCCGGCAATCAGATCCACCATGGCCTCGGGGCTGCGCGGATAGGGAATGTGAACCACACCTTCGGCGCCGACGCGTTGCAGGAACAGGGCCCCGGTAATATGCGTCGTGGTGCCTGTCGGGCCGGACCCGTACTGGAAGGCGGCCGGATCGGCGAGAACCCGCTCGGTCAGCCCGGCGAGATCGGTATCGGGAGAATCCTTGGGCACGCACATGACCATCGGGACTTCGTTGATCATCGCGACACCGCGCAGGGTGCTCTCGATATCGACCGGAAGCGGGTCGAAGAGCGCGATGTTGTGGACGAGCTGCGAGGATGTGCCCACCAGCAGCGTGTAGCCGTCCGGCTCGGCCTTGCTCACATCCTCGGTGGCGCGCATGCCGGAAGCAGTGCCGTTATTTTCAACCACGATGCGCTGGCCGAGTACGGGCTCCAGCGCTTCGACGAGAATACGGGCAACGACATCGGCATTGCCGCCGCCGCCCTGGGCGACGACAAGCCGGATCGGGCCGGCCGCCGGCCATTGCGCAGCGCGAGCCTGGCGCGGCAGCAGGGACAGGAAGGGCGCAGCCAGAGCCGAGCCCAGAAGCGTGCGACGGTTTATCATCGAAGACTCCCACGATTACGGTGGCTCTTGAACAGACTGTCGAACCGAGCGTATCAGTGCGACAGAAATACAAGAAAAACAGGTGGAAAGCGCATTGAAAGCCAATGTGCAGACGTTTTATGTATCCAGGTTGGATTTCTTCTAATCTGGCGCAGTATTTTGCACTCAGATTTCGTTCTCTCCTGAATGTTGGTTCGATTATGTGAAATGAAAATGGTAGTCAAATGTTTTTGATAGCAATTTATAAAATTAAAATCGTTATAAAGTAGATTTATTCAAATATAATTTCCAGAATATCTGTGTGTTTTGATATTTTTTTTGTCTCTAATCTGGAATTCGCGATGATTGCATGAAATTGAGATTTCTTCAGGTATTTCCGGTGTCAAGCAGGAAATGCTGTGCCAAAAAATATCAAGGGTGTCCGACATTTTTGGTCAGGGCGCAAAGCGGTCTTTATCCCCGCCAGAATATCCGCGCAATCGCGCGCTCAACTGCCTGATCGGTCGCCTTGCGCCAGCGGGCGCCGAGATGTTGGTCGGGGCGGATCAGCCAGGTGGCGCCGGGGCTGGCGTCGAAGCGGCGGGTGAAGCTGGCGTCGGCATCGATCAGATCGCGCCCGATCACCAGCGTGCGCGCCTGAGCATGCCGGGGCACGGAGGTGCCTTCGCCTGGCATGTGGAGGAGGGTGCAATCGCCATCGAGCGCCTCCAGCAGCCAACAGGTTGTGCCGTCCGGCGCACGCATTAGCGCATCCGGGGCCGGCGCGCCCACGGCGGCGCTGCCGCCCCAGTCCTGTGCATCGGGCGTCGAGAGGGGGCTGTCGCGATAGGTGGTCGGCATCGACAAGCGCCCGGAATTCACCATGCGGCGGGCAAAACCGGCCTTCGCGGCGAGCGCGAGCGCAGCATCGCGAAAGCGCATTTCCTGCGCCGTGCGCGGTGCGATGAAATCGGTCGAGCGGGTGGAATGGCCGATATTCTCGTCGGCGGCGGCGATGCGTTCGCTGTCGTAGCTCGCGAGCAGCCGCGCATCCGCATCGCCCCGGATCACGGCGGCGAGTTTCCAGGCGAGGTTCTCCGCGTCCTGGATTCCGGAATTTGCCCCGCGCGCGCCGAATGGCGAGACCTGATGCGCCGCATCGCCGGCGAAGATGACCCGATCGTGCACGAACCGGGCGAGCCGGCGACATTGGAACGTATAGACGGAGACCCATTCGAGCGAAAAATTGCCATGGCCGAGCATCTGTCTGATGCGCGGGATCACCCGCTCGGGCTTTTGCTCTTCGGTGGCGTCGGCCTGCGCACCGAGGCCGAGATCGATGCGCCAGACATCGTCGGGCTGCTTGTGCAGCAGGGCCGAGCGGCCCTCATGGAATGGCGGATCGAACCAGAACCAGCGCTCAGCGGGGAATTCCCCCTTCATCTTGACGTCGGCGATCAGGAAGCGCTCCTCGAACGCCTCCCCCTCAAAGGCCAGGCCCATCAGATCGCGACAGGCCGAACGCGCGCCATCGGCCGCGACGACCCAATCCGCTTGCAGGTCATACGCCCCTTCCGGCGTCGCGATGGAGAGGGTAACGCCGGCGCCGTCCTGCGCAATGCCGGTGACGCGGTTGCGCCAGCGCAGATCGATGCGCGCGGCGTCTTCTGTGGCAAGGGCCTGCGCGCGCGAGACCAGATGATGCTCGAGATAATATTGCTGCAGATTGACGAAGGCGGGCATCTTGTGGCCGCTCTCGGGCAGCAGATCGAAATTGTAGACCTCGCTATCGCCCTGGAAGACACGGCCCAGCTGCCAGGTGACGCCCTGGTCACGGCAGGTCTCGCCGAGACCGAGACGATCGAGGATTTCGAGGGTGCGCTTGGCGTAGCAGATGCCGCGCGAGCCCTCGCCGATGCGATCGGCATCGTCGAGCACCACCACCGGCACGCCGCGCTGTGCCATGTCGACGGCACAGGCGAGGCCCACCGGCCCGGCGCCGATAACCACGACGGAATGTTGCGCCGGGCCGCCGTCCTGATCCGGCGAACGCCGATAGCTGAATTGATAGAGGCTCTTGCGTTTTCCGACCGTGGTCACGCCCTGCGCCGTCCCCATCCCGCTCCCTCCGGATTTTTCCCCAAGGATAGGCGCGGGGCGCGTTTTTGTCGATCCGGACTGGATAACGCCGCGCAGTCGCCGCAATCGCGTTGCACATGGTTAACACGCGCGTCACCATACGAATCAGTGCTGCCGTGATTCAGGCGCGGGGCGTCTTCCAGCGGCTTGCAAGAGGCGATGACGGGTGCAGAGGCCGGTATGACCGCAGATAATCAGATCCGGGCGCAGAACCGGTCGGATGGGGCAGGGCGCTCCTACCTGCTGATCCTTGCCGCAATCGCCGCGACGGGTTGGGGCTTCGCCTTCCATGCCGGGCTCGGCGGAATCGATCGGGAGACTTCTGCCCGTGAACGGATCGCAGCGCTGGAAGCCGACAACGCGACCCTCGAAGAACGCAATGCCGCGCTTTCCGACGTGCTCGCGAACAGACGCGAGACCGAAGGCCGGCTGCGTGAGATCGAAGCGCAGATCGATCAGGCGCGCGACAGGCTCGTGCATATTCTCGAAGACCGGCGCGATCTCGAAGACAGCCTCTCGGCCCTGCAGCGCGACATTGCCCAGCTCGGTCGCGAGGAAGGGGCCGCGACGCCGGTATCCGTCGGCGCAACCGGTCAGAACGTCTCGCCGGCTGCGGTGAATGCGGCGCTGGCGCGGCTCGATCGGATGATCGATCGCCGCAACGGAGAGCTGCAGGCAATTCGCGCGGCACGAAGCGAAGCTGAAGCCCGTCTCACCGCCGCAAACGACGCGCTCGACGCCAAACAGGCACAACTCGGGCGCGACGAGAGCGCTGCCGCGCAGGCGCGGGAAACACTCTCCCGGTTGATCGGAAGTCTGGAGCAGTTCGAGACGCTGATCGACCGGCGCGAAAGCCAGGCCGCAGCACTCGCCGAGGATATCGACCGGGCCGAGGCGCGGCTTGCGGCTTTGCAGAGCGAGCAGGCCCGCCTGCGCGAGACGACGTCAGACGCGTCCGATTCCGCTTCCGCGGCGCGCGCCCCCTCTGCACCGGAACGCCTTCCCGACGGAACGCGGGTCATCCGCGTCAACCCGTTCGCGCGCTGATCCTGAAGGCTTTCCCGGATGCCGATCCGGGCATCCGGGGCGTTGAATCACTTGTTTCGAACACTTGTTTCGAATACTTGCATGCGACGAATGCCCGTGACGCGCCGCCCCGCTTTCCCGCCGCTGTTTCAGACGGCGCAAGGCCGATGGTGCGTCATCGCCAGATCAGTTCGGTGCAGGACTCACCATTGGGGCCTGCCACGACATTCGACGCGGGTGGGTTGTTGGCCCGATAATCGTCATAGACCAGCAGCATCGTTTCCTTGCCGATGTTCCAGCCGATACCGACACCCGGCCAGCCTGCGATCGCGCCCCCGATGATCGCGCCTATCAAACCGCCGATCAGTCCCCAGAGGCGCCGCCTGCGGCCCTCTGGATCCGGCGATTGGCTTTGCGCCTGCGCGTTCTGTTCCTGAACCCTGCGGACGAAATCCGATGATGTGTCCAGTTTCTCGAATTCCCCGAGCAATGCCTGCGTCTGATCGCCGTCCTCGCGGATATAGGCATCACCAATGCGCTTGAAGAGTTCGGCTTCCCTGTCGGTGACCATGCGGCTCTTGACGAGGCAGTCGCACAGTTCCGAGAATTTGGGCGCAAAGCTCTTCGGTGTCAGGCTGAAGACCTGAATCACCGAATGCGCGACCATTTCGCGGGATTTTTCGTCGCGGAATTCATCCGCCTATGGGTTCAGATACTTGTCAGCCAGGAATTTCTTGCTGAGCGCATCAAAGGTTGCATCAGAATATTCAAGGGTTTCGGGTTGTGCCGACATGGCCGTGAGCTTCTGATGAGGAATGCCGATGGTAACCCGCATGAAAAACTGCGTGATTCCGAAGGAATCTTCAATTCATGCAAGTTAAAATTGTTAATTCTCGCGGGCGCCATCAAATCTGTCAAGCTGACGGCTGAAGCCGGCAGCACTGTCAGCAAGGGGAGGGTGGTGGCTCGCCGGAACTTCGCGCGCGGACGCTGCCCGCATCATGTGCGGCGATCTCCCGTCATCGGATCGAGGGGCTTTCTCAGAACGGGCGTGGGGGCGGCAGCGGAATCTGGTCTGGCGCTGGCCGGTCCGGGGAATCAGTGGTCTCGTCGGAAGGAGCATCAGCCAGGGATGTCTGGCGGCAACCCGTCAGCCAGATGTCGTAGACCGGGTGGTCGATGGCGCTCAGCCCCGGGCTCTCGGCGAAGATCCAGCCGTCGAAGAGTGAAACGACTTCCCCGTCGAGAGCGACATCCTCCACCTCGATGAAGGCGGTGGTGTTGGGGCTCTCGGTCGGCGGGCGGGTATGGCAGGCGCGCGGTGTGAGCAGGAGCGAGCCAAACTGGATGGTCTCGTCGATCTCGACCTCGAAGGCGATGATCCGCGCGGTGATCTTGTCGAGACCGTTGAAGACAGCGATCGGATTTTCGATATGGCTTTGCGCGCAGGCGTGCGCCGCGCCAAACAGGACAGCGGCGCCGAGGGTGAGGGCGACCGGCAGGCGCAGGAGGGCCATCGACATCTCCGGAAATCCGTGCGCGCGGGGGAGCGCGCTCAATCGCCCGGCGACCATGCGGCGTAATCGCCCGTGGCTTTCGGGCGCTCTTCCGGTGTCAGGATCGAGCCCTGCGGACGATAGGCCTGCGCGGTGCCGGTATGATTCTCGGCGCCGAGCTTCTGCCATTCGCGCGGGGCATATTCCTCCTGCGAAGGCGCAGTGGCATAGGTATGGGCCAACCAGCCGCGCCAGCCGGGCGGCACGCGCGACAGTTCGGCCTGCCCGTTATAGATCACCCAGCGCCGCTCATAGCCGAGCGCGGGATCCTTGGCGCCGCCCTTGGTGCGATAATAGCGGTTGCCGAACTCGTCCTCGCCGATGAGCTCGCCGTGGCGCCAGGTGTGGAAACGCGTGTTCAGCGTCTGGCCGTTCCACCAGGTGAAGAACTGGGTGAAGAACTCTTTCAAGGTCATCGCGGATCGTTGCCTTTTTTCAACAGACACCTTATGGCGCTGCAAACGCTACAAGTCCAGTGCCGTAGCGACGCGGAAAACCGGTTTTGCGATTTGTTTGCGGCGAATCGATGGTGCGTACGGGGCAGGGGCGGCGGTGGCATGCCTCAAAGTGTCCACCATGTCCCCGAGCACCCGGTCATCTTGTCTCCAGTCTGTACAAGGGGAGGGATTAAGAGTGGGGTTAGCCGCGTGTCTCATGCTCGTCCGTTCGAGATTTTGCACACGGGCCACCCCACCCCTACACCCCCTTCAGGGGAGGGATGGCCTGCATGAAGCGCTCGCGCGAATTCCCCCCCATGGTGAGGGATGCCTGCCATGAAGAACTCGCCCTGTCTCGCTCCCCTAAGGGCAGGGATTAAGGATGGGGTGTACACACTTGATCAAGTGCTTGCGCTATCAGAAAAACGCCCCGGTTTCCACGGGGCGCTCTATCAACTCAACAAGCCACGACCCTCACGAACACCCGGTCGTCGACCCACAGGTATCGCACTTCATGCACGTGCCGTTCCTCACCAGCGTGAAGTTGGCGCATTCCGGGCAGGCTTCGCCCTCGTAGCCCTTCATGCGGGCTTCGGCGCGTTTGTCGGCCTTCGTCATGCCGGCGGAGGTGTCCACCCGTGGCGCGGCGAAGCCCAGCGCGGAGAGGTCGGCACCCTCTTCCGCCTCCATGTCCTGCTCCACCACCGGCTCGCTCTTGAGCGCGGTCGCGCCTTGTGACGAGAGGGCGGTGACGACGGTGGCGCCGGAAGTGCCTCCGGAGGCGCCGCCATCGACCAGCATCAGCTTGTCCGTGCGGCCACGGGTGAAGCCCTTGGAGACGTATTTCGCCGCCGTGGCGGAGAGCTTGGACTGGTCGTCGCCCTTGCCGAGCACGTCATGGCCGATATCGGAGGGGTCGACATGGGCGAGGTCGTAGCGGCCGAGATAGGAGATCGCCAGCTCGCGGAAGACGTAATCCAGGATCGAGGTCGCGTTCTTTATCGATTCGTTGCCCTGGACGAAGCCCGCCGGCTCGAAGCGCGTGAAGGTGAAGGCCTCCACATATTCCTCCAGCGGCACGCCGTATTGCAGGCCGAGCGAAATCGCGATGGCGAAGTTGTTCATCATCGCCCGGAAGGCCGCGCCCTCCTTGTGCATGTCGATGAAGATCTCGCCGATACGCCCGTCCTGGTATTCGCCCGTGCGCAGATAGACCTTGTGACCGCCGACCACGGCTTTCTGCGTGTAGCCCTTGCGACGATCGGGCATCTTCTCGCGCTCGCGGATGCGCTCGACACGCTCCACCACACGCTCGACGATCTTTTCCGCTACTTGCGCGGCGCGCGCGGGAGCTGCGGATTCGAGCAGACGATCGACGGTAT
>NZ_DATGCW010000004.1:0-9064 GCF_035311605.1 Saliniramus sp. | reverse complement strand
CGGTTCGGTGCCGGGTTTCGAAGCGTTGTTGCGCTGGCGCCATCCCGAAGGCGGGCTGCGCAGCCCGATGGAAATCGCCGAGGCATTCTCCGATCCCGAACTCTCCGTGGCGATCGGGGAGCGCATGCTCGATCGCCTGATCGACGACATGCGCAGCTGGGATGCAGCGGGCATCGCGACCGGAACCGTCGCGCTCAACATCGCCAATGCCGAATTTCTCAATCCGCGCTTCGCCGACAGCGTCATCGCCGTGCTCGACGCGGCCGGCATCGCGCCCCAGAGGCTCGAGGTGGAAGTCACCGAAAACGTCTTTCTCGGCCATGGCGCGCAGGCAGTCTCGCGAGCCTTGCGCCGTTTCCGGGAGGCCGGAATCCAGGTCTCGCTGGACGATTTCGGCACGGGCTACGCCTCGTTGACTCATCTCGACCAGTTTCCGCTCAACTGGATCAAGCTCGACCGCTCCTTCGTCTGCCGGGTCGGCAAGAGCACGCGCGCCGAGGCAATTCTCGAAGGGACGATCAAACTGGCACACAGCCTCGGGCTCGGGGTCGTGGCCGAGGGGATCGAGACCGAGACGGAACTGGCATTCCTCGCCGCAGCGGGCTGCCAATTGGGCCAAGGCTATCTGTTCGCCCGCCCGATGGCGGCCAGCCGCGTGCCGCATTTCATGCTTAAAGACAATCCGGGGCCACAACTGTTGGCGCAGCTGTACCCGGACCGCAAGGCGGCGACCGGACCGGTGTGACGAACATCCTGCGCGGGTGCATTACGCGGCAAGATCCGCCACCACCGCATTGAGGATGGGCAGCCCTTCCGGCGTCACGGCGAGGCGCCCGTCCGCCCCCTCGCGCACCAGTCCCTGCGCCATCAGGCTCTCGATCCGCTCGCGCCGCAATGCCCGGCCCGAGAGCGCAGCGAGGCGTTGCGGATCGATTCCCTCGATCAGGCGCAGCCCCATCACCAGGAACTCGTCGCCCTGCTCCTCGCGGGTGAGTGCATCGAAAACCGTGACCCCGTGGCCCTGTTTCTCGGTCATGCCGAGCCACGCCTCGGGATGCTTTTCCGTCTCGCTCGCCATCCGCCCGAGCGGCGTGACGACGCGGCCATGGGCGCCGGGGCCGATGCCGACATATTCGCCGTAGCGCCAATAGACCAGATTGTGCCGCGATTGCGCGCCGGGGCGGGCATGGTTGGAGATCTCGTAGGCCGGCATGCCGTGGCGCTCGCAGATCTCCTGGGTGATGTCGAACAGGGCCCGTCCGGTCTCGTCATCGGGCACGGTGAGGCGCCCGGCGCGATGCAGCGCTTCGAAGACGGTGCCGGGCTCGATGGTGAGCTGATAGAGCGACAGGTGCTCGGCAGCATGCCCGATCGCCTCTTCGAGCTCGCGCGCCCAGCCCTGCGGCGTCTGGCTGGGGCGGGCATAGATCAGATCGAATGAATAACGCTCGAAGGCGCTCGCCGCCATCTTCACGGCAGCCAGCGCTTCGGCACTGGTATGAAGCCGCCCCAAGGCCTTGAGGGCGGCATCATCAAGCGCCTGCACGCCGAGCGAGACCCTGTTCACCCCCGCTGCGCGATAACCGCGAAAGCGCTCGGCCTCGACGCTGGTGGGATTGGCCTCCAGCGTCACCTCGACGTCGCGGTCGACGCTCCAGGCTTCGCCGACGGCATCGAGCAGACCGGCCACGGTGGCCGGATCCATCAGCGAGGGCGTGCCGCCGCCGAGGAAAATGCTGGTGACCCGACGCCCGGGCGTGAGTTCGCGCATATGGGCGATTTCGCGGCGAAATCCCTCCAGATAACGCCCCTGATCAATGGGACGGTGCCGGACATGGCTGTTGAAATCGCAATAGGGGCATTTGGCCGCGCAGAACGGCCAATGCAGATACACCCCGAACCCGGCATCGCGGGTCGGGTGGTCGATTGCGGCAAGGGTGGAGGCGGAAGGCGCGATCATGCCGGTGGTTTGCTGCAACACGAGGCGTTTGGCAACCACGCTTTTGCGCGCAGGCGCTCGTCTTCATGCCGATCGCGCTTGCAGGCGGGCGCCCGCGCCGTTAACCCGTTCGCATGACGATACGCATCGCGAGTCTTCACCGTTATCCCGTCAAGGGCCTCTCGCCGGAACCCGTGCCGCAGGTGCGACTGGAAACCGGCGGGTATTTTCCCGGCGACCGGATCTTCGCCATCGAGAACGGCCCCTCGGGCTTCGATCCCGCCGATCCGCGCCACAAGGCCAAGACGCATTATCTCATGCTGATGCGCAACGAGGCGCTGGCACGCCTGCGCAGCCGCTACGACGATGCAACCGATACGCTCGTGATCGAGGCGGAAGGCGGCGCGCGGATCGCGGCGCGCTGCGACGATCCCGAGGATGCACACGCCATCGCTGCCTTCGTCGCGCGGCAGGTGCCCGGCGACGACCTGCGCGGTGATGCCGCCCTGCTCGCCGCACCGGCCGGCTTTCGCTTCACCGATTCGCGCGAGGGCTTCGTCTCGCTGATCAATCTCGCGAGCATCGCCGCCATCGAGGGCATGGTCGGGGCACCGGTCGATCCGCTTCGTTTTCGCGGCAATATCCACGTCACCGGTCTGCCTGCCTGGCGCGAGTTCGATCTCGTCGGCAAGGTGCTCGAAGCGCCATCCGGCCTGCGGCTCGCAGTGACGAGTCCGATCGTGCGCTGTGCCGCGACCAATGTCGATCCGGGGACGGGCCTGCGCGATCTTTCCATCCCGCAGGCGCTGATGCGCCATCTCGGCCATATGGATTGCGGCATCTATGCGAAGGTGATCGCGCCGGGCAGTCTTGCCGCAGGCGCGCATCTTACGGTGAGCAGTGAGCGGGAGCGGGAGCAGGGCGGATTGCCGTTTTGAACGCAGCGCTTCGTGGAGCCATGTCCGGAAATCCGAACGTGCTCCGGGGTGAATCGTTCGGGAATGCGGACACGGCTGCGCATCATGCGCCACGGCGATCGCGCATAAACACGCATGGGCGCAAGGTTTTGCTAAGACGCGCGGGTTAAGCCGCATCTGGTACGGGTTTTGCCGGAGGGCTCATGTTCTGCCCAGAGGGCGCATGCAGCGTCCGGCAAGACAGGGGACGCATGTACCGGCACGGCCGCAATGGTCCGGGCCGGGGGTGAAAGAGATGGAGGCCAGGCTCTTGTCCGTCACGTTAGCGCTCGTTCTCGGGCTGATCGGGTCAATCCTCGCGCCGTTCGTCGCGGCGCGCTCGAAAACGATCGGCAATGCTCTCGTCGTGGCCGTCCCGGCCCTGCTCTTCCTGTTCTTCCTGATGCAGTTGCCTGCTGTGGGCGAGGCGCCGATCATCGAAGTGAACCCCTGGGTGCCCACTCTGGGGATTGATCTCACGATCCGGCTCGACGGGTTCTCGCTGCTGTTTGCGCTGCTGATCAGCGGTATCGGCGCGCTGGTGGCGCTCTATGCCGCCTCCTACATGGACGAGAAACCGGCGTTCGCCCGGGCGCAGTTCCTGCTCTACATCCTGCTCTTCATGAGCGCGATGCTCGGCACGGTGACCGCCGACAACCTGATGGCCCTGTTCGTCTTCTGGGAGATGACGAGCCTGCTCTCCTTCCTGCTGGTCGGCTTCGATTCGACCAAGCTCGCCGCCCGTAAGGCGGCCTTGCAATCCATGCTGGTCACGGTTGGCGGCGGGCTGTCGCTGCTCGCCGGCATCATCCTGATCGGCGTGACGGCAGATACATTCTCCATCAGCACGCTCATGGCGGATTCCTCCGCGCTGACGCAGAGCCCGCTCTTCAGCGCGATCATCATCCTGATGATGGCGGGCGCCTTCACCAAATCCGCGCAGGTGCCGTTCCATTTCTGGCTGCCCAACGCAATGGCCGCGCCGACCCCGGCCTCGGCCTATCTGCATTCCGCCACCATGGTGAAGCTGGGCGTGTTCCTGCTCGCCACCATGGCGCCGATCTTCAGCCAGGCCGCCTGGTTCGGCCCGACGCTCGTCGCCTTCGGTGGCGCGACCATGCTGATCGCCGCGCTTCAGGCCCTGCGCTCGACGGCCTTCAAGGCCGTCCTCGCCTTCTCGACCGTGGCCTCGCTGGGCACCATCACCATGCTGATCGGTCTCGAGGGGGAGGTCGCGGCGGTAGCGACCGTCGGCTTCATCCTGGCGCATGCGCTCTACAAGGCGGCCCTGTTCTTCTGCGCCGGCATCGTCATCCACGCCACCGGCGAGCCGCGGCTCAGCCGGCTCGGGGGGCTGGCCTCGGTCCTGCCGATCACGGCGGGCGCAACGGTGCTTGCCGCGATCTCCGCCGCCGGCCTGCCGCCATCGGTCGGCTTCATCTCCAAGGAATACCTCTTCGAAGCCCAGCTCGAATCCACCTTCACCACCATCGCCGTGCTGATCGGCGTTCTGGTGAACACGGTCATGGTAGCAATCGCCGTCGTGGTGGTGATGCGCCCGTTCTTCCGCCCGGCCCGCCGCGAGTTGCACGTGCATCACGGCGAAGCGACGGGGATGACGGTAGGCCCGGTGATACTCGGCATTACCGGGCTGATCTTCGGGCTCGCTCCCGGGCTGGTCGCCAAGAGCCTGATCCAGCCGGCAGCCTCGGCGATCTACGGAGAACCGCTCGACGCCTCGTTCTATCTGTGGCACGGGCTGACGCCGATGCTGGCCCTCTCCGCGCTCGTTGTCGTGCTCGGACTGCTTCTGGCGAAATACTGGAATCCGATCCATATCGCGTTGCGCCGCCGCCGCGTCTTCGATCGCCTGCTCACCGATCGCGGTTATTACTGGGTGCTGGACAGCACCCTGGCACTGGCGCGCTGGTCGACGCTCAGGCTGCAGAACGGCGATCTGCGCATCTACACCTTGGTCATCGCCACTGTCGTCACCTTCGCCATGGGCTATGGGCTGATCGCGGGTCAGGGGCCCGTGTTCCCGAGCGTCCCGCATGAGGATTTCAGCATCTACATGGTCGGTGTGACCGGCTTGATCGTTGTCGGCAGCATTGTTGCGGCGCTGACGACCTCGCTGGTCACGGCGATCATCGGTGTCAGCCTGGCCGGCTACGGCCTCGCGCTCGTCTTCCTGCTCAACGGTGGGCCGGATCTGGCTCTGACCCAGTTCTCGGTGGAGACCCTGTTCATGGTGATCGTCACCGCGGTGCTGCTGCGCCTGCCGCTCGTCTTCCGCACCACACGCAGCCGTGGCGAGCGCAGCTTCGACGCGGTGCTGGCCGGCATCTTCGCGCTCGCCATCTTCGCCAGCGTGCTGTGGATCGCGGCGGTACCGTTCAACCCGGTGATCCCGGAATATTTCGCGCAAGACAGCTACACCGAAGCATTCGGGCGCAACGTGGTCAACGTCATCCTCGTCGATTTCCGCGCGCTCGACACGTTCGGCGAGATCGCCGTCGTCGCCTTCGCCGCCCTCGGCGCCTGGGCATTGCTGCGGCGTCACAACGTGGCGAAGAAGAAACCGGCCGGCATGCCGGCGAAGGGGGGCTGATCCATGCGTTCAATCATTCTCGTCGCCTCGACGCGGATCTTCTTCATCGTCATGCTGCTGGTCTCGCTCTGGATCCTGCTGCGCGGCCATAACGAGCCCGGCGGCGGCTTCGTCGGCGGGCTGATGGGTGCCGCCGCCTTCGCCACGCTCGCCTTCGCCGTCGGCGCGGAGGAAGCGCGCAGGCGCCTGTGGATCCATCCGGCGGTGCTGATGGGTGTCGGGCTCGTGCTCGCCGCCGTGAGCGGCCTGCCCGGCGTCGTCCTGAACGGTTCCTATCTCCAGCATCAATGGCTGGAACTGTCGCTCGGGCTGTTCGATCTCAAGCTCGGCACCACGCTCATCTTCGATATCGGCGTCTATTTCGTCGTCGTCGGCGGGGTGCTCTCCTTCATGTTCCGCCTTTACGAAGAGGAGCAGGGATGACTTTCCTCTACGCTGCCGCGATCGCCGCCTATTCGGGCTGCGGGCTTTATCTGATGCTGTCGCGCCATGTCGTGCGCGTCATTCTGGGTCTCGCGCTGCTCACCAACGGGGCGATCTTCCTGATCTTCTTCTCCGGGCGCATCGGCTCGATGCAGCCGGCGGTAATTCCGCTGGGCGACAAGCAACTCGCGCTGGATGCCGCCAATTCCCTGCCCCAGGCGCTGGCGCTGACGGCAATCGTCATCGGCTTCGCACTGACCGCCTTCGCGGTGGCGCTTCTGGTCGCGGCCTACAAGCGCCTCGATACACTCGATGCACGCGAGATGACGGCGGCGGAGGATATGGGCTCGCCCTTCCTGCCTCCGGAAGGAAGACCCGCCGAAGAACCCGCTGCCGCCGGCAGGAAGAGCGACGAGGTGAAGACCAATGGCTGATCAGCTGGATCTGCTCTGGCCCGTCCTGATCCCGATCACGACGGCGGCGCTCGCGGCCTGTTTCTGGTACAATATCAAAGCCCAGCGCATCATCAGCTTCATCGGCCTGGTGCTGCTCTTCGCCGCCTCGGTGAAGCTGACCATGACCGTCGTCGAACAGGGCGTCATCGCCAAGCAGTTCGGTGGCTGGGCGCCCCCCTTCGGCATCAGTTTCGTGGCTGATCCGCTGGCCGCAGCGCTCGTTGCGATCACCGGTCTGCTGGCGCTGACGGTCGGGATCTTCGGCTTCTACGACGTGCGCGCGCGCCATGAGCGCGCCGGGTTCTACCCGTTGTTTCACGGAATGATCACGGGCGTGAACGGCGCCTTCCTGACCGGCGACGCCTTCAACCTCTATGTCTGGTTCGAGGTGATGCTGATCACCTCGCTTGGCCTGCTGGTAATCAGCCGCAGCCGCGAACAGCTCGACGGCACCATCAAATACGGGATCCTCAACCTGTTCGGGACGATCCTGTTCCTGATCGGTCTGGCCCTGCTCTATGGTGCCACCGGCACGCTCAACATGGCCGATCTGGCGCGTGTCCTGCCGGGCATGACGATGACACCGGGCCTGATGACGGCGGCGATGCTGTTTCTCGCGGCCTTCGCCATCAAGGCCGGTCTGTTCCCGCTCTTCTTCTGGCTGCCGGCCTCGTACCACACCGCGACCTTCGCGGTTGGGGCGATCTTCGCCGGGCTGCTGACCAAGGTGGGTGTCTATGCCACCTTCCGGACATTCACGCTGCTCTTCCTGATCGAGGGCGAGACGCTGCGCTACGTCTTCACCTTCATCGCGGCGATGACGATGATCACCGGCGTGTTCGGCGCGGCGGTGCAGTGGAACATCCGGCGTATCCTGTCCTTCCACATCATCAGCCAGATCGGCTACATGCTGATGGGGCTCGCCATCGCCACGCCGATCGCCTGGGCGGGCGCCTCGTTCTATATCATCCACCACATCATCGTGAAGGCGAATCTGTTCCTGCTGGCCGGCGCCATTCGCGCGGCCGGCGGCTCGGACGATCTGCGCAAGACCGGGGGCCTGCTGAAATCGCATCCCTGGCTGGCGGTTCTCTTCCTGATCCCGGCCCTGTCGCTGGCCGGCCTGCCACCACTGTCGGGCTTCTGGGCCAAGTTCCTCGTGATCGACGCCTCCCTGCGGGCCGAGTATTACTGGCTTGCCGCCGTGGCTCTGGTCGTGGGCGTGCTGACGCTGTTCTCGATGATGAAGATCTGGATGGAGGCGTTCTGGAAGGCCTCGCCGGTGAAGCCGTCGCGGCGGCGTCATGTCCCCCTGGCCTTCATCATCCCGATCGCGATGCTGGGCGCGGTGACCATGACCATCGGCCTCTTCGCCGATCCCTTCGTCACCTATGCCCGCAACGCCGCCGACGTGCTGGTCGATCCGCCGCTCTACATCGCACCGGTCTTCGGTCCCGAGGCGGCTGCGGAGGCCGGCGCCCTGATTGCGGGCGAGGCTGCGGAGTCGGAGATGATCGATAACGGTCCGGTGGACGGCGTCGAAGAGGAGATCCGGTGATGGCGCTCTTGAATCCACTTCGTCTGGCTCTGCTCGGCCAGCTCTTCGTCGTCTTCATCATCGCGCTGATCCAGTCCGCTTGGCGCGTGGCCATCGCTGCCTTGTCGCCGCTGGAGAGCCTGAAACCGGCCGTGGTGGCGGTCCCGCTCGATCTGCGGACGGATCTGGGCATCGCCACGCTGGCCAATCTGGTCTCGCTGACCCCCGGCACCACCTCCCTGCATGTCTCCGACGACCGCAAGACGCTCTATGTACACGTGCTCGACAATCCCGGCGTCGAGGCCGTGGCGCAGGATATCAAGGGAACCTTCGAGGGGCTGATCCGGAGGATCGAAGATGTTTGAATCCATCGATGCTTTCGTCACCGGTGCATCCGTCGTGATGCTGGTGATCCTGGTCATCGCCCTGGTCGGCGCCGCCGTGCGCATGATCGTGGGGCCCGGCTATGCCGATCGCTTCGTTGCCCTCGACATGCTGACCGGCATCGCGGTGGCGGCCTGCGCGCTGACGGCAGCGGTGACCTTGCGGCGTGAATTCCTCGATGTGGGGCTCGGCGTTGCACTGATCGCCTTCCTCGCCACGGTGGCCCTCGCCTCCTTCCTCGAGAAGAAGGAAAGGAAGTCCTGATGCTCGCGGTTCTCGCCTTTCTCTTCAAGCTCGTCGGCGTCGGCTTTCTCTGCGTGGCGACGATCGGCGTGCTGCGCTTCGTGGATCCGTTCCAGCGCATGCATGCCTCGACCAAGGCCGGCACGCTCGGTGCGGGCCTCGTCCTCGTGGGCGTCGCCATCGATATGGGGCAGACGGATGCCGTCATCGTCGCCGGCATCACCTTTCTTTTCCTGTTGGCGACGCTGCCCGTGGCCGGTCACCTGCTGGGGCGCGCCTCGTATATTTCCGGTGCACCGCTGGAAAGCAGTGAAGATGCGCTCGACGGCGTGCTGCCACGTTGCGAGGTGCCGCTCGAAGCGCGCGGCGAGGCTGCCTTCGAGCGCCGGATGGAGTCGATGCTGGGCGGCGCAACGGACCATGCCGGCGCTGCGGCAAAGCCCGATACGGCACACAGGGCGGCGGAGGCGGACGCATTCGCGAAACCCGGCTATGACGCGGTCCGTTTCGCCATCT
>NZ_DATGCW010000003.1:0-15389 GCF_035311605.1 Saliniramus sp. | reverse complement strand
GAGCGCCGCGCCGACACCCCCGTCGCCGAGGCGATCCAGACCACCAATGCGGTCCCGATCCCCACCGAAATCCGTGCCCGGCCCGATGCGCCCGAAGGCGCCTATGCGCTGCGTCTGGTGCGGCGCTATCTCGATCGCGAGGGCGCGACCATGGTTGTCTCCATCAACCACCATCCCGCCGATCGCTTCAGCTATACGATGCGCATCCGCCGCGATGCGCTGGACGGCTGAGGACCGACTCGATCCTTCGGACGCATCGGTTGCTCCATCAGCCGTGATCCGGCTGGCGCAATCATGCTCACGCCTGCAATACGTAGAGGCGAACGGCATCCAGAGCCCCATCCCCATCATGATCAGATTCTCGGTGAGCGAGACGAAGCCGAGCGGCACCTTGCTGTCGCCGCCGACACAGGCGCATTTCAACTCACGTTTTTCGACATAGACCGCCTTGAACACCGATAGTGCACCGACCGTCCCGATGAACAACGCCACCGGCCCGGCGAGCCAGATCAGCGCAGAAGCCAGCATCAGCACGCCGGCCAGCGTTTCCGCGAAAGGATAGACGTAGCCATAGGGCACCCAGCGGCGTGCGAGCAGATCGTAATTCAGGAACATCGCCGAGAAACTCTCGACATCCTTGAGCTTCTGCAGCCCGAGCAGCACCATTGCCGTCGCCACGAATATCTCGAAGGTGCGCAGGCTCGCCACCGTCCCCTCCATACGCCAGCCGATCGCCAGCGCCATGGCGAAAGCGACCGCGAACAGCGCGATGACGGGCATGTAGGTGACCTCGTCCTCATCCTTGACGGCGAGGCCGAAATGGTCACGAAGCTCCTCGTAGCCGCCGATGCGCTTGCCATCGATATAGGTCTGCGGCGTCGTCTTCACGCCCTCGCGCTGCATGAAGGCATCGGTTTCCTCACGGCTGCGAAACGGATGGTCCTCGACCTCGAAGCCCTTGCGCTGCAGCAGGTCGAGGCTTTTCAGCCCAAACGGGCAGTGATGCTCCGCCATATCCATACGGTAGATCCGTGCGGTTTTCGTCCCCGCGGTGCGTGCATCCATGGTTCGAATCCCCTTTCTGCCGCATGCGCGGCCTTGAGAGAGAGTCAAAGCGTGACGGGGGAAGTGGTTTCGGGGGCGCCTGCCTGCAGGCCGATAAAGCCCTCAGCGGGGTGCATGCAGGCGCGGGTCGAGCGCGAAGCGCTCCTGCCGGACATCGTCGAGATGATCCAGGGCTCTGCCGGGATCGAAGATCAGGTTCCAGCTGTAGCGCGAAACCGTCGAGGGGATAACCACGAAAACGTGTTCTCTCACGAGCCTGTCGCCAAAACTCTGCTGGCCCGGCCCATGGGTGGTCGGCACCAGCCAGTTCGGATTCGGCACGTCCTCAGGCCGAACCACGTGAACGATCGACGGATCGGTGATCCGTGCACAGGTCAGTATGTGGGGTGCGGTGTCGAGGACGCGGAAACCTTTATGGACCGCCACCTCCAGAATGGACGTCGCCGGATCAAGCGCGGCATAGACCACCCGCACACCCCGCGAATTCCATCGCCCGCCGACACGATACGCCCCCTCGCCGGAATGCCAGCTCCCGGCATGACGATGCTGATCGAGGCGCCACAACCGGATTTCGCCCTGCCCCAACGGCGGCGGCAGAGGGGTCACGTATAGACCCCGTATTCGAGCCGGGTGAGGTAATTCTCCACCGCTTC
This sequence comes from Saliniramus sp., assembly GCF_035311605.1. NCBI lineage: Bacteria > Pseudomonadati > Pseudomonadota > Alphaproteobacteria > Hyphomicrobiales > Salinarimonadaceae > Saliniramus > Saliniramus sp. Next base: position 13,671 of record NZ_DATGCW010000003.1, on the reverse strand, counting down.
CGCCCCCGCAGCGGAAGGCAGGAGATCGATCGGACGGCGATTATCGAGGCCGATCGCTTGCGCTTCGAGCCATGCTTCAGCGGCCTCCTGCGACCCCATCACGTCGATGGCGCGGGCGAGGATTTCGGCGAAGCGCCAGGCGCGGCTGCTCTGCTCGACCGACAATCGCGTATCCGCCGCATCCTTCCTGCGCCTTTGCAGCGTACGGCTGCTCATGCCGATGGCCTTTTCGAGCGCATCGCCATGCGAAAGGACGCGCACACGCGCGATCAGGTGCATCAGCGATGCCGAAGGCAGGCCGCGCATGATCACGTCATGCGCGTCGATCGAATTCTGCACGCCATGCGCCACGACCCTGCGCCCGCCGAGCATGGCGAAGGCCCGGATCGGAATGCTGTCACCGGCCAGTGCGCCGGACTGCTCGGCAGCTGGAACGGCTATGCTCATGGGGGCTTCCTCTCCCGTCACCTGTCGCGAGAAGCGTGCCACATGTCGCCAGCTGCCGTCAATGCCTTGCCAGCAGCGTGCCATACCCCTGGATCTTGTCGGCAATGCCGTTCTGGCGCAGGGCCCACCAATAGGTCGCCGTGTTGATCGCGATCACCGGCTTGCCGAGCCAGAATTCGGCGATTCCGGCCACCCGCGCCATGGCGAGATTGGTGCCGACCTGCACGATGGCGTCGACATCCGGGCCGTCGACCTCGTTGATCGCGTCACGCAGCTCGGTTTCCGAGACATGGGCGATCTGCATCGGGCTCTTGCACTTGAGGCCCTTGAGATTGACGACCTCGAAGCCGCAATCGGTGAAGAACTTGCGGACCTGGACATCGCCCACGGGCATGTAGGGCGTGATCACGCCGAGCCGCTTGACGTTGTCGTAGCACCCGAGCGCCGCGCGGCAGGCATCCGATCCCATCGCGACCTTCACGCCGGCACGCTCCTCGACACGCCGCTCCAGCTCGATCGAGCCTTCGAGCCCGTCCCAGAAGGTCTCTGCCGACATCCCCATGACGAGATAATCCGGGCGGCAGGTCATCACCGCATCGACCGAATCCATCAGCGCGGCGCGAATATCGTCCATCAGCTTGTTGAAATCATCGTCGCTGGTGACCGGGTTGTCAGGAATGACGATACGCGAGAAATGGTTGGTCACGCCGACGGGACGCATCGCGTCGAATTCCGGCTGGACCGAGGTGTTGGTGGACGGGGCGATGACCCCGAATTTCATGCGGTAACCGAGACTGTCGACCATGGTCGTTCTCCCTGGATATGGTGTCCGCGCCGTTCAAACCACGTCTTCGAGATCACGCAGCGACTGGATCATCGACGAGCGGCGCACGAAGGCGCGGTGTGCCTCTTCATCAGCCACGGTGCTGCGCAATTCGTTGTGATAGGCGCGGCGCGCCTGCGGATCTTTCTCGTTGAGGATCTTGCGATTGCGCAGGGCCTGCGCCTGGACCGTCTCGATCGCGACCTTGCGGCGCTGGCGCTCATAGCGCCCCATCGTCTCCAGCGGCGCGCCGTGCCACACGGCGGTGAGCTTCTCGCCGAGATTCATGGCATCGTGAATGCCGCCATTCATGCCCATGCCGCCGAGCGGATTGTTAAGATGCGCGGCATCGCCGGCGAGGAAGATGCGCCCGGAAAGGTAGCGATCCGCGACGCGCTCATGCACGCGGTAATCGGTTTTATGGACGATCTCATAGGGCGCATCGCGCGGCAGCAGCGCCTGCAGCCGCTCCTCGATGCGCTCCGGCGCCTTCATCGATTCAGGCGTTTCGTTATCCTCGGTCGGGAAGAGAACGCGCCACAGCGTGGGCGTGCGCAGCAGCACCACCCATTCATCCGGATCGCTGATATAGGCGATGTTGGTCAGATCCGGGATGGCCGAGCCGAAATCGAAAGTCGTCGAGAAGGTCAGGAAGATCTCGGGGATGGTCATCCCCTCGAAGTTCACACCGATCTGCTTGCGCACGATCGAGCGCGCACCGTCGGCACCAATGAGGAAACGCCCGCGCAATTCCTCGCGATGCCCGTCCCCGTCGGCGATCACGAGGCGCACGCCGTCATCATCCTGGGAGGCTTCCAGCGCCTGCATGCCGTAACGCAGGTCGACCTTGCCCTCTGCCTCGAGCTTCTCGCGCAGGAGGCGTGCGAGCTTCCATTGCTCGCATTGCAGGCGATAGGGATGACCCGTCTCATCGGCCAGCAGCCCGAGATCGAAAGTGGCGATGACGCCTTCCCTGCGGTCGCGGAACTGCCATTTCGGGCAGATCAGCCCCTGTTCCACGCATTTTTCGGCGATGCCGAAGCGATCGAGCATGTCGAGCGTCGGCGGATGAAAGGTCGAGGCGCGCAGATCGGTCGGCACGTCCTCATGCCCCTCGATCAACGTCACCGGAATCCCCTCATCCGCCAGATAAGCCGCTGCGGTCATCCCGACCGGCCCGCCTCCGACGATCAGAACGCCTCTGTCACTCATGCCGCGATCCCCTCGCTGTGATGCGCTATGCGCGTTTTCGTTGATCAAGTATATGTCCGGACAAATTCATGCGTCCAGCCCGATACCCTGCATGACACATCAGTGCCCCACACCGGGGCGAGGACGCCCCGCCTGGGCGATGCCGGCGTTCTCCTCTCCCTTGCGGAGAGGCGACAGGGGTGAGGGTGTGGGCGCGACGATTGCTGGTAAAGCACCTCGCCCTGCATCGACGCCACTCACCCCCTGCCCCTCTCCTCGGAGGGAGAGGGGAGATCGCGCTGCATCAGCCCTCGCACTATCAATCACCTCCCCCATCACATGATCGCCGGTTTTTCGACCGGTGCGCTGCGGGCCGCCTGCGCCGCCTCGTCGAAGGGCAGCGCCTCGTCCCAGAGCCGCGCGATGTAGCGCGCGCCGGTCTGGCCGTTCGAATCATCGGCGCTCAGCCACAAAGCGGGAGCGCGCATGATGGCGGGCGAAAGCAGGTTGCCGTCGGCGCCTTTCTTGCCGGGTCCGTCGGGCAGCAGCGCCGTATCTGCCGCGCCGCCCGGCAGGAGCACGTTGACATCAACACCGGTGCCGGCGAGATCCTGCGCAAAGATGCGCGAGGCAGCTTCCATCGCCGCCTTCGAGGGGCCGTAGGGCGCATAGCCGCGCCGGACCATGGTCTGGTCGCTGGTCGAGATGTTGATGATCTTGCCGCAACCGCGCGCCAGCATGCCCGGCACCACCGCCCGGCTCATATGGAACATGCCGTTGAGATTAGCCGCGATGATTGCCGCCCAGGCCTGCGGATCGGTCTCCCAGAACCGCGTCGGCTCACGATTATAGGTCTCGCTGACGAGCCGCATGCCGCGTCCGGCATTGTTGATCAGCACCGCAACCGGGCCGAGTTTCTCCTCGACCCGCGCGACCAGCGCCATACAGGCGTCCGGATCCGTGACGTCGCAGATCAGCGGGAGTATCCGCCCCGACAGAGATTCCGCCTCGCGCGCCGTGGCGTCGAGTTCCTCGCCCGCTCGCGCGCCGGTAATCGCGACCCGCGCGCCCTCCTCCGCGAGCGCGAGCGCCATTTCGCGCCCAAGTCCGCGCCCGCCACCGGTTACGATCACAACGCGGTCTCGCAGTGACGGGTATCGCATCATCATCAGCCGGCGGCTCCCATGCGTTCGAACAGGCGCCCCGCTGCCGGTATGTCGTCGCGGATACCGGCGAGCCGCAGGGCGTGCCAGAGCGTTGCGGTATTGGAGGAGATCACCGGAATGCCGAATTCGGCTTCGAGCTTGCAGATCAGTGGCAGGGTCGGAAAATCGGTGCAGGAGATCAGCAGCGCGTCGGGGCGCCCGAATCCACTCGCCTGCCCGCGCGCCGCCTGCATCACCCCACGCGCATGCGCGGCGACCGCATCGAGCGGTGTCTGCGCGATGCGCACATATTCATGGGGCCCGCCGGAACCGATGCCGAGCCCCGCAATCGCCAGCACCTCGAACCCGCAGCCTTCGAGGAAGTGGCGTTCATGCGCGTCGAGCTTTTCGTGATAAGGCGTTGCCACGGCGAGCCTCTTTGCTGCGAGCGCATCGAGCGCGGTGACGATCGCCGCAGCCGTGCTGAGTCCGGTGCGCCCGCTCCCGGCCTGCATCCGTTCGGGCAGGCTCTGCGGCGGATGCGTCATCGAGCCGGCGGTGCAGGCATAAGCAATGACATCGACATCCGCCTTGACGAGCTCGGCCATGGCCTTGTCGAGATCGTCATGCAGCGCGCGCTGGCCCGCCTCCGAGGTCGTATCGGCATGAAGCGGCATGCGCATGGTGTGGAAGCTCGTGCCCTCGGGCATCAGCCGCGCCCATTCCGCCTCGTTCACCGTATTGGTCGGCGGCACGATCACGCCGAGACGCGCGCGCCAGGAATAGGCGGAGAAATGGCGCGGAGCACCGGGCGCTTCAGGCATCGCTGGCTCCCAGTTTGTGGATCGCGCGCTCTGCTACCGGCACCATCACCGTCTTGATTTCGGTATACATCGCCTCGCAGCCACGCCCGCCCTCGCGACCGACGCCGGATTCCTTGTAGCCGCCGAAGGCCGAGCGCAGGTCGCGCACCATCGGCGTGTTGACCCAGATGGTCCCCGTGCGCAGGGCCTGCGCAACGCGGTGCGCGCGCCCGAGTCCCTCTGTCCAGACATAGCCGGCCAGCCCGAAGCGGCTCTCATTGGCCAGCCGTACCACCTCCTCCTCGGTATCAAAGACCTGGAAGGTGGCGAAGGGGCCAAAAATCTCCTCCTGGCACAGGCGCGCGCCATTATCCTGCGCGAGCATCGCCACCGGCTGCACGTAGTGCCCGGACTCCATCCCGGTGACGGAACCGCCGCCGGCGAGAAGCGTCGCGCCCTCGCTTTCGCCGATGCGGACATAATCGCGCATGCGCTGCTTTTGCGCGGCATTGATCATCGGACCGAGTTCGTTGCCCGGCACCAGCGGGTCGCCAATGCGCAGGTTGCGCATGCGCGCCGCGAAAGCCTCCATGAAGCGCTCGGCGATCGGGCGCTGCACGAAGATACGGCTGCCTGCGAGGCACATCTGGCCATTATTAGCGAAAACGCCGAGCAGCGCGCCGTCGAGGGCGCGGTCGAAATCGGCATCGTCGAAGACGATATTGGCGCTCTTGCCGCCGAGCTCCATGGCGGAGCCCTTGATGCCCTTTGCCAGCGCCGTCATGATCGCGCGTCCGGTCTCGGTGCCGCCAGTGAAGGAGACCATGTCGATTTCCGGATGCCCCGACAGCGCCGCACCGGTGACATGGCCGCGCCCGTTGACGAGGTTCACCACGCCCTCCGGCAGGCCGCAATCACGCATCAGTTCGAACAGGCGCGCCACCGTCAGCGGCGTCATTTCGCTCGGCTTGACCACGCAGGTATTGCCGAATGCCAGCGCCGCAGCGAGCTTCATCGAGGTCAGCCCCAGCGGCACGTTCCACGGCCCGATCAGGGCACAGACCCCCATCGGCTCGCGCGAGACCAGCGTCAGGAACCCCTCCTCCTGCTGATAGAGCTCGCCGGCACTGTGATTGATATATTCGGCAAAGAATTTGAAATTATAGGCCGCACGCGGGATGTGCATGCCCCGCGTCTGGGCAAGCGGGACGCCGGTATTGATGCTCTCCAGCGCCGCAAGCTCGTCGGCATGGGTCATGATCGCGTCATGGATCGCCATCAGAACCCGCTGGCGCGTGGCAATGCCGCTCTTCGGCCAGGGCCCGTGATCGAAGGCGTGACGCGCGGCACGCACGGCTGCGTCGACCTCCCCGGCATCCGATTCGTGCAGGATCACGATCACTTTCCCCGTGGCCGGATCGGCGATCGGCAGTGGCTCGCCCCGATGCGAAACGAAGGCCTCCCCAACGTATGCGGATACGGCGCGCGGCTGCGCGACGAGGGCGTCACGCAACGCGATCGGCGTCTGCGCCCCTGCCATCACTGCCCCCCGCGCCCGACGATTCCACGCTCGGCCAGTTCGGCAATGCGCGCATCGTCCAACTTCAGAAGCCCCTTGAACACATCGTCGTTATGCTCCCCGAGCTCCGGCCCGGCACTGACCACGCGCCCCGGCGTGGCCGAGAGGCGCGGCGCGACATTCTGCATGGCGAGATCGCCGAAGACAGGGTGCGCAACCTTCACGATCGCCTCGCGCGCCTTGAAATGCGCATCCTCCAGCATTTCCGGCGCGCGGTAGATGTCGCCGCGCGGCACACCATGCTCGTCGAGGAGCGGCCCGAGTTCGGCGGCTGTCATCGTGCGGGTCCATTCCGCAATCAGATCATCGAGCTCGGCCTGATGCTTGCCGCGCGCGGAATGCGTGGCGTAGCGCTCATCCGAAGCGAGCTCCTCGCGGCCCATCGCCCCGGCGAGACGGGAGAAGACCGTATCCTGGTTGGCGGCGATCAGGACAAATTTCTCGTCCTTCGTCGGATACACGTTCGACGGCGCCACGTTCGGCAGGATGGCTCCGGTGCGCTCGCGGATGAAGTCGGCCTTGTCGTACTCGGTGATCAGCGATTCCATCACGTTGAGCACGGCTTCGTAAATCGCGCTGTCGACCACCTGCCCGTGCCCGGTCCGGTGCATGTTGTGCAGCGCCATCATGCCGCCGAGGCAGGCGAAGGTGGCGGCCAGCGTATCGCCGATGGAGATGCCCATCCGGCTCGGCGGCGTCGAGGGATCACCCACCACGTAGCGCAGCCCGCCCATGGCCTCACCGATGGCGCCGTAGCCGGCATTGCGCGAATAGGGCCCGCTCTGGCCGTAGCCGGAGACGCGAATCATGATCAGGCGCGGGTTGATCTTCGAAAGCTCCTCGTAGCCGAGCCCCCATTTCTCCATCGTGCCCGGGCGGAAATTCTCCAGCAGGATATCCGCGTCACGCACGAGCTCGCGGATCATTTCCTGGCCTTCCGGCTCGCGGGCGTTAATCTCGACGGATTTCTTGTTGCGCGCGATGACCGGCCACCAGAGCGACTTCCCATGCGGCTTCTCGCGGCCCCACTGGCGCATCGGATCGCCGGAACCCGGCTGCTCGACCTTGATCACCTCGGCACCGAAATCGGCCATCAGCTGGCCGCAGAACGGGCCAGCCAGCAATTGCCCCATCTCGATCACCCGCAGATCGGTAAGCGGGCCGGAGAGGCGGGGATCGCGTATCGCCGTCATGACGTTTCCTCAATTTGTCCGGACAATCTTGTGTCCAATTAATAACCGATCCATGCGATCTGGCAAGACAGATCGCATGGTTTTTCCTCACGTCGGCACATCGAAAAATGCGCAGGACGCCCGTATCTGGATACAATTCATGAGCAAAACCCACGTTTCGGCAATATTCTTGTAGACAGATGAGTTTGTCCGGACATATTTTAGGCCCATTCCCGGACCGGCGCGATCCCGCCGCAACCGGGCATGTGGTACGGTACACGATGATGGCCGCACCATGCAGGCAAAGCCAACAGGGGAACACATCATGAGGAAGACATTTTCGGCCCTGGCCGTCGCGGCACTGATGGCGCTGCCCGGCCTTTCCGCAGCCCCGGCCCAGGCGCAGGTCGTGACGCTCGGCTCCACCGCCACCGGCGGCACCAGCCAGATCGGTCGCTCCATCGCGGCGGCGGTCTCCGAATACTCCCCCCTGCAGATGCGTCCGCAGGAAATGGCCAATACGGCGGATTACATGCCGCTGGTAAATATCGGCGAAATCGATTTCGGCATCTCCAACGTCGTACAGCTCTGGTACGCCCATCACGGGCTGGGAATGTCCGCAGGGACGCCGATGAGCGAGTTGCGCAACGTCGCCTCGCTGATGCCTTTCCGCGCCGGCTTCATCGTCCCCGCCGACAGCGACGTGCAAAGCATCGAGGACCTCGCCGGCAAGCGGGTCCCCGGCTTTGCCGAAGGTACGCTCGGATATCACGTGACACTCGCCTATCTCGCCAATGGCGGTCTCACCTATGACGACGTTGTCGAGGTTCCGGTGCCCAACTTCCCGCGCATGTGGGATTCCTTCCGTGAGGGCTCCACCGACGTGACCATCGTCGTCGTCGGCTCTGGTACCAATATCGAACTCGACCAGACGCTCGACGGCGTGCGCTTCATCAGTTTCACGGATGATCCTGAACGCCTCGAAGCCATGCAGGAATGGCTGCCGCAGATGTATTTCGGCCAGGTCGACGCCGATGCGGGTATCCCCGGCATCGACGAGCCGACCAACATCAAGGTCTATGATTACACGCTGTTTGCGCCCGAGAGCGTCTCGGACGATCTCGTCTATGAGGTGACGAAGTCGCTCTACGAGAACGAAGAGCTGCTGCGCGGCACGAGCCCCGTATGGACCGGTTTCACCGCTGAGGGCATGAGCCGCGACGTCGATGTCCCATTCCATCCCGGCGCGATCCGCTTCTACGAAGAAGCTGGCGCCTGGAATCGCTGATCGGCTGCGGCACATAGTGCCGCCGGACGGATCGCCCGATGCGCGCCATGGCGCCGCCCGGGCGATCCGCAGAGCGCATGCACGCCATCCTGCCTGACGAGGAGCCTCCCGCATGGATGCGGCCCTGACCGATCTTGGACCGCGCGACCGCTTCACCCGGCGCTGGATCGTTCCTGCCCTGTGCATTGCGATCACGCTCGCAGCGATCTTCTGGTCGCTGGGCGGGCCGATCCGCATCGGGGTGCGGGTCTATGCCGAACAGATCCTCGTTGCCGTGCTGACGATGGGGCTCGCGGTCTGCTTCCTGACGCGACGCGCCAGTAGCCGCAGCACCGACACGACCCCCATCCCCCTCTTCGATTATGCCCTCGCAGCAATCGCGCTCGTCTACGGCATCTACCTCACCTGGGTATTTCCCGACCTCTCGCAGAACGTGTTCTTCCGCCAGACCGAGGCGATCATCGTGGCGAGCATTGGCCTCACGCTGCTGCTGGAAGGTTTGCGGCGCGCGATCGGCTGGAGCCTGATCGTCATTCTCGCCATGATCGGCGGTTACGCGCTCTACGCGCACCTGTTCCCCGGCCCGCTGGAGGGACGCGGAATCTCGCTGCAGCGCCTGATCAGCTTCACCATTCTCGACAGCGCCGCCATGGCCGGCGCAGCGCTTTATATCGCCGTGGCGGTGGTGATCCCCTTCATCCTGCTGGCGCGGCTGCTGCTCGCGACGGGAGGCTCCGCCTTCTTCTCCGATCTCTCAGCCTCGCTGATGGGGCGCTATCGCGGCGGTGCGGGCAAGATCGCCATCGTCGGTTCCGCCTTGTTCGGCACGATCTCGGGCAGTGCCGTCTCCAACGTCGCCTCGACAGGCGGCATCACCATTCCACTGATGAAGGAGAGCGGCTATCGCCCGCATACCGCCGCCGCGATAGAGGCCTCGGCCTCGACCGGCGGGCAGTTGATGCCCCCGATCATGGGGGCCGCCGCCTTCCTGCTGGCGGAGAATCTCGGTGTGCCCTTCACCGAGGTGATCATCGCCGCGATCGTGCCGTCGGTGCTCTATTTCTTCAGCCTGTTCATCTTCGCCGATCTCGAAGCCGGGCGACGGGGCATCATGCCGGTCGAGGAAAGCCGCATCCCGGCCGTGCTGGCGACCTTGACGCGCGGCTGGTTCCTCCTGCTCCCGTTCGTCGTCCTGCTTACGGGTCTCTTCGCCTATGCGATGCGGCCCGAAACGGCGGCGCTCTATGCGGTCGGCGTGCTCTTCCTGATCGCGCTGGTGCGCACTTATGAAGGCGGGCGAATCGGTCTTCGTGACCTGGTTGAGGCACTGGTGCGTACCGGGCAGGCCTCGGTCGAGATCGTCATCATCTGCGCCATGGCAGGCATCATCATCGGGCTGTTCTCGCTCTCCGGCCTGAGCTTCGGCATGACCTTCTTCCTCGTGCAGATCGGACAGACGAGCCTGTTCCTGCTGCTCCTGATGACGGCGCTGATCTGCATCGTGCTGGGGATGGGGCTGCCGACGGTCGGCGTCTATCTGCTGCTCGCCACGCTTGCCGCCCCGCCACTCGTCCAGCTCGGCCTGATACCGATGTCGGCGCATCTGTTCGTCCTGTATTTCGGCATGCTCTCGATGCTCACCCCGCCCGTGGCGATCGCCGCCTTCGTCGCGGCCAGCATGGCGGGAGCACCGCCGATGCGCACCGGATTCGAGGCCGTGCGCATTGCCTGGCCGGCCTATGTCGTACCCTTCCTCTTCGCCGCGTCGCCCAGCCTGATTCTCGCCGGCACGCCCGTCGAGAACGCCGTAGCCTTCGTCACGGCGGCGGGCGGGGTCACCCTGATCACCGCCGCGATCGTCGGCTTCGCCGGCGGCCTGCTGGCCACGCCGATGCGGCTCGGTGTCGCACTGGCGGGGATCGTGCTGTTGCTGCCGCCCGATCTGTTGCCGATTTCGGGCCTGCTCTCACTCGTAGCCGCCGCAGCCGGGATTGCATTCTGGATCCTGAGCGGGCGCGCGGGCAGCGCGGTTGCGGCAGGTGAATGACGAAAGGAGGTGTACGCGAACCATGCGCATCCGAGCCGCGCTGATCCATATGCGCAAGCGTGACGTTGACTATACGTAATGGAGCATGCAGCCTTCCGGCCTGCCGTTCCCCATCACAGTCGCAGTTTCCGGCAAGAGAAAAGCGACCCAACTGTCCAGGGAGGACACAATGACACTGGAAAACACCGCAAAGACTTCTCGCAACTGGCTGACCGGGCTTGCTCTCGGTACAGCGATGGCCTTCGGTGGCGCCGCCACGACGGCCCAGGCGCAGAACGACATCACCGTCACCCATTGGGGCGTGCTGATGTATGGCGCGCCCTACGCGATTGCCCGCGATCAGGGCTATTTCGAGGAAGCCGGCTTCGAGCTCGGTGACATCCTGACCTCTTCAGGCGGCGGCACCACGGTGCGCAACGTGCTCACCGGCGGCCTGCTCTACGGCGAGACCAGCCTCGCGGCCGCCGTTTCGGCGCATCTGACCGGGCGCGATATCGTCATCGTGAATACCGGTGCTGCAACAGTGGCAGATATTCTCTGGATCACCAAACCCGATAACGACGAGATCGATTCCATCGAGGACTTCGTCGGCAAGCGCATCGCCTATACCCGTCCGCAATCCGTCACCGACATGACGCTTCGCATGTCGCTCGATGCGGCGGGCCTTTCCTCCGATGACATGGAGCTGATCGCCGCCGGCGGCATCGGTGACGGCCTGACTCTGCTACAGCAGGGCGCAGTGGACGCGGTCCCGATCCTGGAGCCGATCTGGGCCAGCCAGCGCGACAATTACAAGGCCGTGCTCTACCTGCAGGACGTATTGCCGCGCGTCGCGCAGACCGTCGGAATCACCACGAGCGCCTTCGCCGAAGAGCGCGGGGATGACCTGCGCGCCATCATCGAGGCACGTCGCAAGGGTGTTCAGTTCATCAAGGACAACCCGGAAGAATCCGCCCGCATCTTCGCGGAGGTCTATGACCGCGATGAAGCGATCATGCGCACCGCGATCGATGCCATGCTGGAAATCGACTACTGGTCCGAGGGCGGCTTCGTCTACGAGGACATGGACCGCAAGATGGACGGTCTGCGCCTGATCGATGTCGTCGATGGCGAAGTCGACTGGAGTGCCGTGGTCGATGAGAGCTTCCTGCCGGAAGATCTGCGCAGTCAGTAAAGCGGGAGCGTTCCAGTGTCTCATGAAGTGCATGCGCGTCTCGAGGGCGTGACGCGGGTCTATCCCGCCGTGGCCGGCAACCCGCCGGTCCACGCGCTGGGCCCGATCGATCTCGACCTGCGCAAGGGCGAGTTCTTCTCCATCGTCGGCCCGTCGGGCTGCGGCAAATCCACCTGTATGGACGTGCTGGCCGGTCTGGCTGCGCCGACAGAGGGCAATGTCTGGTTCGAGGACAAACGGGTCGATGGCAACGTGCCCGACGGCATCGGCGCGGTATTCCAGGAGGATGCCTCATTTCCCTGGCTGACGGTGGAGGACAACGCCGCCTTCGGCTTGCGCCGTGCGGGTGTCGATGCGGCGGAGATCCGCCGGCGTGTCGACTACGCGCTGGGCTTCGTGGGACTCAAGGATTTCGCGAAGGCTTATCCGGCTCAATTGTCGGGTGGCATGCGCCAGCGTGTGTGTATCGCGCGCACGCTGGTGCTCCAGCCGCGCCTGATCCTGCTCGACGAGCCTTTCGGCGCACTCGATGCCCAGACGCGTCTGCTGATGGGCGACGAGTTGCTTAAGCTCTGGCGCGAGACGGGTGCTACGGTGCTGCTCATCACCCACGCCCTTGACGAGGCCGCCATGCTATCCGACCGGATCGGCGCCATGTCGGCCCGGCCGGGGCGCTTCCTCGAAACCGTCGAGACCGGCTGGTCGCGCGACCGCGATTCGCGCATGCTCGAGGGCGAGACCTTCGGGCATATCACCGGGCGGCTGTGGCAGATGCTGCGTTCGGAATCGCAACGCGCCATGGGGCATGAGGGAGGCGCGGCATGAACCGGCTGACGCTGATCCGCCTCGGTGTGATCGTGGGCTTCTTTGGCCTGCTCGAAATCCTCTGCCGCACGGAAGTTATCTCCCCCTTCACCATGATCCCGCCGAGCGAGATGGCCATCGCGCTGTGGACGCTCATTGCTTCCGGCGAAATCGCGCGCGGAATGCGCCAGACGCTTGGCAATGTCGCGGTGGCCTGCATCCTCGCCATCACGGTTGGTTTCGCCGTGGGCGCCGGTGTGCATGCCCTTCCTCGTTTGCGTCGCGCGCTCGACCCGTTCCTGACGACGTATTACGCGGTGCCGTTCTTCGTCTTCTATCCGCTGCTCGTCTTCATCTTCGGGATGAACAACTTCCCGATGATCATGATCGGATTCCTCTTCGCGGTCGTCGCGATGATCATCAACACGCTCAACGGGCTGGACAAGATCCCCCGGGTCTACCGCAAGGTCGCGCGCATGCACCATATGGGGCGGGCAAAGACCGCGCTCCTGATCGAGCTGCCCTATGCCATTCCCAATCTCTTCACCGGAGTGAAGCTTGCCGTCGCCTATTCCTTCATCGGCGTGATCGCGGCGGAGTTCATCCTCGCACCCGGCGGGCTCGGCTACGCGATTTCCTTCGCCTACGACAATTTCGACAACGAAGCGATGTACGCGCTGATGCTCTTCATCCTGGTGCTCGTCACCATCATCAACATGTCGCTGCACGCCTATGAGCAGCGGCTGCTGCGACGGCAGGGACGCTGATCATGGCAGGAACGCAAACGGCATATTCCCGCAAGGATCACGAGCGCGCCGAGCGGCTGCGCTATTTCGGCGATGTGGCGCTGGTGATCGTCGCCATTGTGGTGGTCTGGCAGATCCTGCACATGCTCGCCGGGGACGTGGCGATTTCATCGCCGCTCGCCACGGCGATACGGGCGGGCGAGCTGCTCGGCTCTGCGAGCTTCTGGCCGCATGTCGTGGAGACGGCAAAGGCGCTCGTCTATGCGCTGATCATCGCGCTGCTGATCGGTATCGGTGTGGGAACATGGCTGGGGGCGCACAGGCTGTCCGGCGCGGTGGCAGAGCCGATTCTGGTGGCCTTGTATTCGCTGCCCAAGATCACGCTGTACCCGCTGATCCTGCTTGTCTTCGGCCTCGGAATCGAAGCGAAGATCGCCTTCGGCGCCATTCAT
>NZ_DATGCW010000002.1:0-2409 GCF_035311605.1 Saliniramus sp. | reverse complement strand
GCGTGGTCTGGACCGAGGCGCCGGGCTCACAGACCATGGAGATGCAGGATATTCCCGCGATCGCCGAGGCCGCGCATGCGCGGGGTGCGGTGGTCGCGATGGACAATACCTGGGCAACGCCCCTGTTTTTCCCACCGCACGCAATGGGCGTCGATCTCGCCATCGAGGCCGGGACGAAATATCTCTCCGGCGGCTCCGATCTGCTGATGGGGCTCGTCTCTGCCAGCGAGCGCTGCTGGAAGCCGTTGCGGCGGACTTACGAGTTGTACTCCTCCTGCCCGGGACCGGACGACGTCTTCCTCTGCCTGCGGGGCATCCGCACCATGAAACTGCGCCTGCAGGAGCATGAGAGGCAGGGGCTGGAGATGGCGCGCTGGCTGGAGGCGCGCCCGGAAGTCGCGCGGGTAATGCATCCCGCGCTGGAGAGCGATCCCGGCCACGCCATCTGGAAGCGTGACTTCAAGGGCGCGTCGGGACTGTTCTCCGTGGAACTGAAACCGGCCTCGAAACAGGCGGTTGCCGCCATGCTGGACGGGCTCGCATTGTTCGGGATGGGCTTCTCCTGGGGCGGCTTCGAGAGCCTCGTGACCCCATTCAACTGCGCGTCCTATCGCACAGTGACGGAGTTCGCACCGTCCGGGCCTTGCCTGCGTTTCCATATCGGCCTCGAGGATCTCGATGATCTGAAAGCCGATCTGGATGCCGGCTTCGCGCGGCTGCGCGCCACGGTCTGATCTGATCGCATCCGCCGGAACAGGGCGCTGCGGGTGAAACCTTACTGCGCGGATTTCACTGCGCTTACGACATCGTTGATCAGATCGCCCTGATGCTCCAGCCCGGCGGAGAGGCGCAGCATGCCTTCGCTGATGCCTATCGCCTCGCGCTCCTCCCGGCTGAAGCGCTGATGCGTCGTCGTGGCGGGGTGGGTGACAAGGCTCTTGGCGTCGCCGAAATTGTTGGAGATCCTGACGAGCTCCAGCGCCTTGCCAAAGCGGAAAGCCGCCTCCTTGCCGCCTTCGAGTTCGAAGGCGAGCACACTGCCGCCGCTCTTCATCTGCTTCTTGAAGATCGCTGCCTGTGGATTGTCCGGCAGGCCCGGATAGAGCACCTGGGTCACGCCAGGAAGGCGTTTCAGTGCGTCGGCCAGGGCGCGGGCATTGCGCGCCTGTTTGGCGATCCGCAACGGCAGCGTCTCCAGCCCCTTGAGCAAGACCCAGGCATTGAAGGGTGAGAGCGCCGGACCGGTGTGGCGCAGGTAGTTCTTCAGATGGGTCTCGATGAATTCTTCGCTTGCGAGCACCAGCCCGCCCAGACATCGTCCCTGGCCGTCGATATGCTTGGTCGCAGAATAGGTCACGACATCCGCGCCGTGCTGGAGCGGGTTCTGGATCAGTGGCGTGCCCAGCGCGTTGTCGACGATCAGGATCGCGCCGGCCTCGTGAGCGATATCCGCGGTATCGGCGATATCGATCAATTCGGTGGTGGGATTGGCCGGGCTCTCGATGAAGAAGGCACGGGTGTTTGGCCGCAGGGCGGCACGCCAGTTCTCCGGGCGCGTGCCGTCGATGAAGGTCGATTCGACGCCGAATTTCGGCAGGATCTCGCCAAGGATCACGGCGCAGGAGCCGAACAGCACACGCGAGGTGATGACGTGATCACCCGCTTTCAGATAACCGAGCAACGCTGCTGCCACCGCCGCCATCCCGGTCCCGGTTGCGCGTGCCGCTTCGGCGCCGTCCAAGGTGGCCATGCGCTGCTCGAACATCGATACCGTCGGATTGGAAAAACGCGAATAGATGAATCCGTCAGGGTCTTCGCCGGCGAAGCGCCGCTCGGCGCTTTCCATATCGGGATAGACGAAGCCCTGCGTCAGAAACAGCGCTTCACTCGTCTCGCCGAACGGTGTGCGCATCCCGCCCGCATGGACTGCCAGGGTTTCCGAATGGAGATGGTCGGATAAACCGGAACCGACCGCAACCTCGTTACGTTCGTCATCGAAAGGACTGTCGACAGGCATGGTCAAGCGCACTCCGCAATCTCAAACCGTTCGTTTAAACGAACAAAACGTCCAGCGCAAGCGTCCGATGCTGCGCAATGTGATCATTCAGGATTACATTGGCAAATGAATATTAGAGCATGAATTGTGTTATTTTGTCAGTGCCGCATTTCGGGGCGGTGATGAGGGGGGGGCGCCATGAGGATCTTCGATAATCCGCATTTCGATGCGCATGAGTCCGTCGTCTTCGTTCATGACGCGCCAACGGGGTTGCGCGGGATCATCGCGATTCATGACACACGGCTCGGTCCGGCTGCGGGCGGATGTCGTTTCTGGAACTACGAGAGCGAAGACGCCGCGATCGCGGACGTGTTGCGGCTGTCGCGTGGCATGACCTACAAGAACGCGGTCGC
>NZ_DATGCW010000001.1:0-2143 GCF_035311605.1 Saliniramus sp. | reverse complement strand
ATCTCCAAGGGCATTTCGGCGGGGCACTCCGAGAACACCTATCGCGGCCTCGTCTCGGCGCATCGCAAGGCGTCGAACTCGCGCAACTTCACCAATTGCGACAGCCTGCTGATCGGCAACAATTGTGGTGCGCATACGGTGCCGTATATCGAGAGCAAGAACGCCTCCGCCGTGTTCGAGCACGAGGCGACCACCTCCAAGATCTCCGAGGACCAGCTGTTCTACTGCATGCAGCGCGGGCTCGACGAGGAGGAAGCGGTGGCGCTAATCGTCAACGGCTTCGTCAAGGACGTGCTGCAGAAGCTCCCGATGGAATTCGCCGTCGAGGCGCAGAAGCTGATCTCGATCTCGCTGGAAGGCTCCGTCGGCTGAAGGCAGCGCCCCAGGGGGCGCGCCACCGACGCATCAACGATCTGAAGGACGGAAAGAACATGTTGGAAATCAAGAACCTCGTTGTCGAAATCGAGGGCAACCGCATCCTCAACGGGCTGGATCTCACCGTGAACAACGGCGAGATCGCCGCGATCATGGGCCCCAACGGCTCGGGCAAGTCGACGCTCTCCTATGTCGTGGCCGGCAAGGAGGAGTATGAGGTGCTCGACGGCGAGATCATTCTCGACGGCCAGAACGTGCTGGAAATGGAGCCCTCCGAGCGCGCCGCTGCCGGCGTCTTCCTGGCTTTCCAGTATCCGCTGGAGATCCCGGGCGTCGCCACGATGACCTTCCTCAAGGCCGCGCTCAACGCCCAGCGCAAGTCTCGCGGTGAGGCCGAGCTGACGACGCCGGACTTCATCAAGCGCGTCAACGCCGCCGCGCAGCAGCTCGAAATCCCCAAGGACATGCTCAAGCGCGCCCTCAATGTCGGCTTTTCCGGCGGTGAGAAGAAGCGCATGGAGATCCTGCAGATGGCGCTGCTCGAGCCGCGCTTCTGCATCCTCGACGAGACCGATTCCGGCCTCGACATTGACGCGCTGCGCATCGCGGCGGAAGGCGTCAACGCCCTGCGTTCGCCGGATCGCTCCTTCCTGGTGATCACCCACTACCAGCGCCTGCTCAACCACATCGTACCCGACAGCGTGCACGTGATGGCGGGCGGCAAGATTGTGAAATCCGGCGGCAAGGAGCTCGCTCTCGAGCTCGAGGCCAACGGCTATGCCGATTACAAGGCTCAGGAGGCCGCGTGATCATGGCTGAAGTCGAGAGGATCAACACGCCCGTCGAGGCAGCCATCGCCGAGCATTTCGCCGGCGTGAAGGCGACGCTGCCCGGCGATGCCGGGGCCCGCGAAACCGCCTTCGCCCGCTTCACCGAGGCCGGGCTGCCGCATCGGCGCGTCGAGGAATGGAAATATACCGATCTGCGCAACCTGATGCGCGAAGCCGCAGCGCTGGCGCCAGCTCTGTCGGGCGATGCGGCCAGGGCTGCGCTCGAAGCCTCGCCCTGGTTCGCCGGGGTGAATGCGGCGCGTATCGCCATCGCCAACGGCCATGTTGTGGCGAGCGCTTCGGATCTCGCGGACCTGCCCGAGGGCGTGAGTGTGGAGACGCTGTCGCAGGCGCTGGCTGACGGCCACGGCGATCTGGCGCATCTCGGCGCGATCCCCGAGGCCGGCGACAACATCGCCGTGGCACTCAACAGCGCCTTCATGAGCGATGGCGTGGTGATCCGCGTCAAGGCCGGCACGAAGGTGTCGATGCCGTTGCATCTGCGTTTCGTTGTCACCGGCGACAGCGCCGTGGCGACGGCGACGCGCAGTCTCGTCGTGGTCGAGAAGGGCGCCTCCGTGACGCTGCTGGAAAGCCATGACAGCGCGGACGGGCTGGCACATCAGCCCAACAACATGGTCGAGATGGTGGTCGAGGACGAGGCGCAGGTCGCGCATTTCCGCATCGACGGCCATGGCACCGGCGCGCAAGCGCTCTCGACGCTGACGGCGCATCTGGGCGGGCATGTGGCGTTTGATACGCTCAACATCGTCGCCCGCCCGGGCCTCGTGCGGCATCAGGTCTACATGACCTTCGCCGGTGAGCATACGAAGGGCGGTGTGCGCGGCGCGACGATGCTGACCGGCAAGCAGCATGCCGATACGACGCTTTTCGTGAACCATGTGGCGCCGCATTGCGAGAGCCGCGAATTGTTCAAG